>NZ_CACSIH010000198.1:0-277 GCF_902705805.1 Alteromonas alvinellae
AGTCTGCCCAAGCCTACCATTCACCTGCACTTGCTTTGCAAGTGGTCGTGAAAAAGCCGCTTAACCGGAAGGGAACCTTCCTGACGGTTTTTCTACTCGCTAAAGTTGGCGGTAGTCAATAGCTAAGATGGAAACTGATTTTTGTGTCACGTTGGACCCGAAATCCTAATGAATATTTACTGTTTCAGTAAAGATTGATTAGGGTTTTTTACTCTAAAGATGAAAGTACTGCTTTTGCAGGAAACATCGAATGTTCTTTAACAATTTGGAAAGCTGA
>NZ_CACSIH010000199.1:0-6076 GCF_902705805.1 Alteromonas alvinellae
ATCGGATTGAACCGAAATGGGTGATCGGAAAGGGCCGGAACATGCACAAGCCCCAAAAGAAGGTCTCGTAAAAGGCTGTTGTGAGACCCATATTCCGTCATTCTGGTGAAATCCGCCGCCCAAATTCCGCTTGAGTCTCATAAAGTCGCTTTTCGAGACCTTGAAAGCAATAGTCAGCATTTCTCTGGACTGAGCTACTCCAAAAGGACTCGAAACGTTGGGTTTAGAGGGAAAGGAGGGTTAAAAGGTAGGCCCCGTCAGCGGCTGTGACGGGGAAGAGCTTCAAAATGGTTCACCAGGAGGTGTTTAGAAAGCTAATTTCAGCGATTACGGCGAAACCGTTTGGTAGCGCAACTTTCTAAACGGTCTGCGTTCACATAGAGCACAGCACATAGAGAAAGAACAAAGCCCACAAACCCAAGGGCGGTGTACATTGTAATGCTCAGATCTATCATAACTATTTCCCCCTTCAGTGGTGAACAAACTTAGTTTAAATTTCCACCGCAACTTGGTTTTCTATCGCTACCTGTATCTCATTCTCTATAGCAGAATAGATATCAACACTCTCGTCAGGAACTTCTATACTAACAAGAAGGCTAAATTTTACACTATGTTCCCAACGATCCTCAGCAGTTCTATACTTCCACCACCCGCCAACAGGAAAAACAGCTATCGTGTGCATATCAGCTAAATCTTGCGCACTGCCTATCCATTCGTCTGAATGCACCGACCCTCTTGTCCGAAGTTGCTCACCTAAAAACCACCCATCATTATCACCTTCAGGCCCATCGTAACCATCCATATTTGCCAAGCCATTTATATAAGACCGAAAATTTTCCAATGATTGACCAGGTCTTATTGTTTCAAATCTTAAACCATGTGATTGATAACTATATCTTGTACGGTACCCTCTTCGTCCTGGGTTGGGCTCTATAAAATACGACAAAGTAACCTTTAACTTAACCTCTAGATTGGGCGGCAGTTTTTGCAATTCTTGAAGCGGCCAAGGTAATTGGTAAAGTTTCATTTGATTCAGCTTAGGATCGGATGATGCACTAGCATCGTGAGGCTTAATAAATGGTTGAATCTCACCTTCTGCAACTAATGTGAGAGCGTGATCAGCACTATATCTAGCTCTATCAATATCAGTCACACCATAACCGACAGTACGCAACAACGTTTCTTTTGCTACCTTAGGACTGTGCACTGCACTGAGGAGTCCAAATCGCTCCATCATTCTTGGTGTCCACTCAGCTGAGTGGATAATTAAGCCTCGTATTGTTTCAGGCCAAAACTCAGGGTACTCAGCTGTTAATTGAGCTGCACATCTTGATACAAGCGCACACGCAGCACTTGTATCGCTACCTCTCTCAAAAACCTGACCAGTTGTTTTTCCTGATGTTGTTAATAGCCCGACCGTATCTTCATTGCTAACTTCTGTCTTATCCGGCGACAGCAGTCTATTTCCTCCTTCGGCAACAACATCAGGCTTTAGTGGAGCTTGTTTTCTCCAATCCCAATTGACAGAAGAGCGACTCGACGGAGCCACATCACCTTCTAAAGCAAATGGTGACCAACCTGCGAAATAGGGGTCATCGTTTGTTGTCAACTCCGTATATGCTCCGACAGTAATAGCATTCCATGCCTGCGCCGGATCTTCTATCTCCGCAAGGTTCACTTGATCCCAATAGTCCTGGTCAGGACGAATATCTAAATTGTTTCCGGCAGAAATAACAAAAAGCCTTCGTTTTCCATCCTGCATCCCCGAAGTAAACCGATCAATTTCTGCCGACCATGAAGAAGGCTTTCCACTTTCTCTTTCATGGTCAGAAGTGACAGCAAGACTATAAACTCGATTTAAATCAGGTCTATCCACTTCAAGCTTGTAAGCAGCTCCTACTGTTATAGCTCCATATAACAGGGGATCATTGTTACCTTGCGGGGGTATTATTCTTGCCGACTCAATGATATGCGATACGTGAATATCGTTATCGTCCAGTACAACATCCATCAAATTTCCAAACGCAGCAAGCCCTGCTTGCAAGGAGCCATGGTCATTAAATGGTGCTAGGGGGTTATATTGGTCGTATTTGGGCCACTCAGGATCCCAAGAGACTGAATATTCCTCACAGCTAACTGCACTTAACAAACGGTTGTTGTAATTAACTCCCGTATCAAGTATCGAAACACAGGTTGATATATTATCTGAAAGGGAAACTCTATCTGAAATGCTTTGGAGCCACTCCTGCTGCTCTTTTGGTGATGAGCTAATGATTGGGATTGGTGTATCCTTGGCTTTCCGAACTTCCTCTAAATTTGAAATTAGCTCAGGAGCTTTTTCTAAGTTATTTACGGTAGCTTTAATTAGCACGACAAAGGAGTTAAAGAACGAAATGGAAGTATTACCTAAACGACCACTTACACGTTCAGCTAGAGCCTCAGCTATTTCTTCAACGTTATCAACAGTATTTCTCTTCAACCATAATTCCCACCAGAAATCATCGTTTTTGTCCTTAGGGAAAAACTCTGAGGGATCGGTCCAAAAAGACTCCAAACTTGCAAGCCTGACCTCAGATATGCTGTCTATCAATGCATGATTCCTAGGAAATGAATCCCCATTTTTGTTCGGCTTTGAATCTTTCTGTGGGTCTAAATATTGCTGTATTTTTCTAAGAAATGTATCTCGGCGATCTTCTGGTATAAAAATGAGAGCTATTTCACTATTTTCCTTAATTTGGCAAGAGCAGAGCTTGAAGTCTCTATTATCTAAACTATCCAACGGTAACTTACATCCATCAACACTTATAACTTCAACATATATTCCTGAGTCATCAGTGATGGTTTCTATTTCTTGCTTTTTTTTCTGGTTGTAAGCATCCAGTAGATTCTGATACTGCTCCTCCAAATGCCTTCCATGTTGGTTTCTGTTGCGCACTGGAACACCTGGATTCCTTCCAGTCCTTTTAGATTTAAAGTCTTCGTTGATGAAAAAACTGGTTACATCTAAGTGCTTCCTTTTAGAAACCATAAAACGTCCTAATTAATTATTATTTCCTGATTGCCTTCTTGAGAAAGCTTTTAATAAAGTTTCACTTGTTATTTTTTCGTTGGAGCTCAAAACTGCCTCTTTAGCTGCATCTTCACAAGAACGAGTTATCTCAGCAGAGCTTAAACCATCAGCTGCTTCTGCAACCCTATCCCAATCAAAATCATCTGTATCAAAAAGCGACAAGCGATTTTGAATTAGCAAACATATCTGATTGAACTTTGGCTTTTCAAATTTAATAATGTCATCAAACCTTCTGTATAGAGCTTGATCCAATAACTCTGGGTGGTTTGTTGCTGCAACAATTATGCTTTCAGATTCGTCTTGCTCGACGAATAATAAGAAAGAGTTTAAAACCCGACGGATTTCTCCAACATCGTTGGATGATCCCCTTTGAGTTCCGATAGCATCAAATTCGTCAAAAAGATAAACTGCACGTGTTTGCTTTATATGGTCAAAAATCAATCGCAATTTTGCAGCTGTCTCGCCCATAAATCGTGTGATTAAGTTATCTAAAACGATTGTATAAAGCGGAAGCTTTAATTCCGTTGCCAACATTGATGCTGACATCGTTTTTCCTGTTCCAGGTGAACCAGTGAAAAGAAGCTTTCTGCGAGGCTGTAATCCAAACTTATTGAGTCTATCTTTTTGACGTTGTTCTAATAATACTTTTTCCATACGTTCATGTATGTCTTCAGAAAGAACAATTTCATTAAGACGAACACTATGAGGTGTTAACTCTAACAGGCCCTTTAACTCGTTGTTATTCTTCTGCGAAAAAGGGATAGCTCTAGTAGATGCTAATCCAAGCTTTTTATTCGAGCTCTGAGACCGTTCAACAAGATTCTTAATATCACTAGCTAGTTTGTTATGTCCCTGTCTTGCTTCTTTGGCAGCGACCTGAAGGGCAACAGAGTAAAAGCGCTGGTCGTCACGCTCAGCGTGACTTCTTAAAAGCGCTTTCAGTTGTTCCGCTGTAGCCATTATTTGATCTCCATAAAACAGGGTAGCCTCAATATTTTCGTGTATTTTAGTATGACAGATACGAAACTTTTAGTCCCGACTAGAATTTTGCACACTGACCACCCCGATATGATTATAGATAGTTGTTCTAGATACTCCATACCTTTTAGCAACATCTGCTACAGGAATCGAACCATCCTTGAGTAGAGCTTTAATCTCTCGAATGTCTTTCTGTTTCAGCTTTGGTTTACGTCCACCAAGTCGGCCACGTGCCCGCGCGGCCTTCAATCCAGCTCGTGTTCTCTCGCTGATTAGGTTTCTCTCAAATTCGGAAAGTGCAGCAAATACGTGAAAAACCAGCTTTCCAGAGGCACTTGTCGTTTCGATCTTTTCTTGAAGACTCTCAAATCCGATTCTCTGTTCTTCCAGGGTCGTCACGAGTTTGACCAAATCACCCAAGCTTCGTCCCAGACGGTCCAGCCTCCAAACCACCAACGTGTCGCCTGAACGCAGAGCTTTCAGGCAAGCCTCAAGCTCCGGCCTTTCAGTGTTCTTCCCACTGGCTTTGTCTTCATAGATGACCTGGCAGCCCGCTTTCTCCAAGGCATCCCTTTGGAGGTGCAGGTTTTGATCATCCGTTGAAACGCGGGCATAGCCAATACGTTGATTCATGTACAATTAATTTACATAGAAAAATATACGAGTATTTTAACAGATTGCACACCGAGAATCCATGCAAAATGGCACCTTCTCAATGTGTTCACGAAACGGTGGTTTTTTGGACACGCGGACGCCGCCCAGGAAGGGCAGAAAGATTTCGATTCGGTCGATCAAAGGAGGAAGTCAGAATGGGGGCCTTTTGGAAATTAATAGGTTACGATGAATGGGGCAATCGTCTTGTATTTGTCCTATAGAACTTTCACATGTGAAAGTTTTGGCTCCTTTCCAGATGGAAAAATGGGTGCGTAAAGCCCGCCGGGAGGGGACGTGCCTAAGTGTCATGCTATCCCGCACAGCAAGACAATTGTTTTACATCTTTGGTGAAGGTTTGAGCACATAACTTCAGCCCCTCGACCATGGTGAGATACGGAAACAATTCATCGCCGATGGCCTGCACGGTCATGCCGGCTCTGATCGCCATCACCGCGGTCTGGATCAGCTCACCGGCCTCACCGGTCACGGCCTGCACGCCCAGCAGGCGGCCGGATTCCCGCTCTGCGACCATCTTGATGAAACCATGCGTGTCGAAGTTCACCAGCGCGCGCGGTACGTTCTCAAGATCGAGCGTTCGGGTATCCACGGCAAAGCCCTGTTTTTCCGCCTCGGCTTCTGTCAAGCCCACCGTGGCAACCTGGGGATCGGTGAAAATCACTGCGGGCATGGCGCTGAGGTCAAGGCTGGCGTCACCGCCGGTCATGTTGATGGCAGCCCGGTTGCCGCCGGCAGCGGCCACGTAGACAAACTGGGGCTGATCGGTGCAGTCACCGGCGGCATAGATGCCAGGCTCGGTGGTTTGCATCTGCTTATCAATCCGGATGGCGCCTCGCTCGGTGGCAACGCCGATGGCTTCCAGGTTCAGATTCCCGGTGTTGGGTGTGCGACCACTGGCCACCAGCAACTGCTCTGCCTCCAAGATGCCGGCATTGGTCTGGACCGTGAAGAGGCTGCCGTTGTGGCTGATCTCGCTGGCCTGGGTCTGTTTGAGCACGTCGATGCCCTCACATCGGAAGGCTGCTTCCACAGCCTCGCCCACCGCCGGGTCTTCCTGGGACAGCACCCGGCTGCGGGCCAGAATGGTGACTTTACTGCCCAGGCGGGCAAAGGCCTGCGACAACTCCAGAGCAACGACTGAAGCGCCAATGACAATGAGGCGCTCGGGAATATGATCCAGTCCCAGCGCAGTAGTGGAGGTAAGATAGGGCGTCTCGGACAGTCCCGGAATGGGTGGTTCGGCAGGCCGGGCACCGGTGCCGATGAAGGCTTTGTCAAAGTGAACTTCCTGTTCACCGCCGTCGTTCAGCGTGACCTTTATTGTTCTAGGGGTTCTAGGGATTTTCCCCTCTAAAA
>NZ_CACSIH010000200.1:0-79985 GCF_902705805.1 Alteromonas alvinellae
ACCAACTGAGCTATTCCCGCAACAAAAGAGGTACTTCGTTTGAAGTGGTGCGCATTTTACAAAAATTTTGGGGTAACGCAACCTTTAATTCTACTTTTTTTGCACCTCAATGTTTGAATGCCTAAATCGTAAACACTTTCTCTCGATAATAGCGCATTTCTTCAATAGACTCGCGAATATCATCTAGCGCTAGATGTACGCCTTTCTTTTCGAAACCGTCTAAAACTTCAGGCTTCCAGCGGCGCGTTAGCTCTTTTATTGTACTTACATCAATATTTCTATAGTGGAAGTAAGCTTCAAGCTCGGGCATGTACTTAACCATGAATCGTCTATCTTGCCCAATGGTGTTTCCACACAGTGGTGATTTACCTGCATCTACCCACTGCTCTAAAAAGGCAATAGTCTGCGCTGATGCTTCTTCAACACTTATTTTACTTTCTCGGCAACGTGCAGTTAATCCACTTTCACCGTGAACTCGTGTACACCACTGGTCCATATTATTTAACACGTCATCACTTTGATGTACCGCTATTACAGGGCCTTCAGCCAAAATATTCAGCTGTGCATCGGTAACAATGGTCGCTATTTCCATTACTACACAGGTTTCAGGATCTAACCCTGTCATTTCCATGTCTATCCAAACAAGGTTACTGTCGTGTTTACTCATTACTTTCCTCTTTGCGCTACAGACATGGCAACCATGCCCTACAAACGGTATTATTGACATAGTATACGTGAAACTAGAAAAGAATCGTGGCGAAAAAACCAAAACTTACACAACGACAGAAACGACAAGTTGCAGCAAACAGAAGCAAGCGCTTGCGTGAAAAGCACGCCTCAAAGGGCGCGGCGAACCTAGATGAAAGCACGCTAGAAAGCGGCACGGTAATTGGCCGTTTTGGTAAACACGCCGATGTTGAAGACACAAGCGGCGCAGTATCTCGCTGCCACATTCGCCGCACGGTAGACTCAGTAGTGTGTGGTGACAAAGTGTTTTTTAGTAAAGGGGATGACGCTGAGTCAGGTGTAAGCGGAGTCATCGAAATTGTAAAAGACAGACACTCTGTGCTTACTCGCCCAGATTATTACGACGGCATTAAGCCCATCGCCGCGAATATTGACCGCATTATTGTGGTTAGCGCTATATTACCTATCCTTTCACTGAATATTATCGACCGTTACCTTGTTGCCTGTGAAGACATAGGCATCACGCCGCTGATTGTCCTTAATAAAGTAGAATTGCTCAGTGAAGAGGAACGCGCAACCGTCACAGAGCAGCTTAAGACGTACGAAAACTTAGGCTACGAAGTGCTTTTCACCAGTTGCAAAACCGGTGAAGGAATTAGCAAACTCAATGAATACCTTAACGATAACATCAGCGTTTTCGTAGGGCAGTCCGGTGTAGGTAAATCGAGCCTTATAAACCAAGTTCTGCCAGACGCCGATGAATTAACCGGCGATATTTCAGATAACTCGGGACTAGGTCAACATACAACGACGGCGGCCAAATTGCTTCACTTGCCAGCCGGCGGTGATTTAATTGATTCCCCAGGAGTACGTGAATTTGGCTTGTGGCACATTCCTACCGAACGTATTACATGGGGCTTTATTGAGTTCAGAGATTATTTGGGCGGCTGCAAATTCAGAGACTGCAAGCACTTAAATGATCCGGGGTGCTTACTAAGAGAAGCTGTAGAAGAAGGAAAAATTAGCGCAGAACGCTTCGACAGCTACCATAGAATTTTAACCACCATGGAAGAGCAGCGCCCTAGTCACAGCCAGCCTCCCGGGGCATAACAACTGCCACTGGGTTTCAATCTCACTGGAGCGCTAAACTCGTTGGAGCGACCGAAGAAGTACACGCACTGCTTACGTGTAATAGCTGTCGCTTAATTGGCGATTTATTCTTTTGGTGTGAACCACGTGCTTATGCTTTTGTGTAAGCACTCATAACCCTAAAGTTGCTCTTAATACCACGACTTACGATACAATAACGCGATCTATGCAATGCGTTATTGCTTGCATAAAAGAAACGGAGATATTTTGTGTTAGATTGGCTTAAAGTTAATTTACAATACGTTACACCAAAGCACCTGCTTTCACGCCTTGTAGGCAAACTTGCTGAAGCAGAAATGGGTAGTGTTACGACATTTTTCATCAAGGCATTTATTAAGCAATACAACGTTGATATGTCAGAAGCGCTGCATGAGGAACCAGAGCATTATAGAAGCTTTAATAAGTTCTTCACCCGCCCGCTTAAACCTGAAGCGCGCACCATTGACGAAAACGATGATGTACTTATCCATGCTGTTGACGGTACGGTAAGTCAGTTTGGCGATATCCACAGCGACAGTATTTTTCAGGCGAAAGGCCATGACTTTAGCCTAACTACATTATTAGGTGGCAAGCCTGATGTAGCTGCGCCATTTAAAAATGGTAAGTTTGCTACCATTTACCTTGCCCCTCGTGATTATCACAGAATTCACATGCCTGTTGAGGGCACGCTTACTGATATGCTGTACGTGCCGGGCGAACTTTTTTCGGTAAATCCTCTTACAGCACAAAATATTCCAGGTCTGTTTGCACGTAACGAACGCGTTGTGGCGCTGTTCGACACGCCTGTAGGCAAAATGGCGATGGTGCTTGTGGGCGCTACCATAGTGGCAAGTATTGAGACAGTTTGGGCTGGCACGGTTACACCACCTGCGGGTAAAAACGTTCAGCACTGGTCTTATGAAAAAGACAGCGAAGCAGCAGTTTTCCTTGAAAAAGGTGCAGAGCTAGGCCGCTTTAAGCTAGGTTCGACTATTGTGGTGTGTTTCGAAAAAGACATGATTAATTTTGAAGACTTGGCACCTGGCATGGTCACTCGTCTTGGTGAACCTATGGCGCTTAAATCAACTGCACAAGCTTCTGTTGAAGATACACGAGCTGCGGATGAACCAACCGGCGATGATAAAAGCGAGACGAAATCAGAGGGCGCTGACAGCTAGTTTATGGATGCTGTTAAAAAAAGCCTGATCTCACTTCATTTCACGGTAATTTTACTTGGTGGTACAGCCCTTTTCTCTCGGCTTGTACCACTTAGTGCCAGTGATATCACTTTCGTTCGTTCAGTATTTGCCTGTATAGCGTTATTTGCCTTTCTGAAGCTGGCAAACAACAAAATAAAGCTGAACTCCAAAAAAGACTACGGCGTTGCCTTAGGCTTAGGCGTGCTGATGGCGCTGCACTGGGTCACTTATTTTGCCGCCATGCAATATGCAGGGGTGTCTGTTGGCATGATTGCCCTTTTTACCTTCCCCGTAATCACAGTGCTTATCGAGCCTTTCTTTGAGCGGGTAAGGCTGGTCTGGCAGGATATCGTATCTACCGTTACGGTGGTCGTTGGCGTTTATTTAATAGTGCCAGAGACATCACTGGAAAATGACATTACCCTTGGCGTTCTTATCGGTATTGCCTCCGCCATCTTGTATTCTTTTAGAAACCTTATTCATCGTAAGCACTTTAAGCACTACAGCGGTGCGCAGGCTATGGCGTGGCAAACCTTGGTTATAAGCATTCTAATGTTGCCGGTAGGCAGTGCAGCAATAACCTCAGCGTCTACCAGTTCTTGGCTAATGCTATTGCTTTTAGGTACCGTATTTACTGCGCTGCCTCATGCACTTATTGCTGCGAGCCTACGTCACCTTAGGGCAAAAACGTTTTCGCTCATAGCCTGCATGCAGCCTCTTTATGGCGTTTTCCTTGCTATTATTCTGCTTAACGAAAAACCTGGTTTAAGTGCGTTGTTAGGTGGAATTCTTATTACGTCAGCATCAGTTTATGAAACGCTCAACACGCATAAGTTGCATAATGCAAAAGATGATTAAGCCGTGTTGTGATCTTTAAGGAAAAAATGTCTATGCTCATTTTTGCTCATCGAGGTGCCAGTAAAGCCGCCCCAGAAAACACAGTAAAGGCATTTAAACTGGCTTTCGAACAACGTGCCGATGGCATTGAGTTTGATACCTATCAGCACGAAAGCGGCATTATTGTTTTTCACGATAGAACACTTACGCGCAGAGCACGGGAACCCGGCTATTTACTTGACGTGCCGTGGCAATCCCTTACAGAAATGGACATTGGGGATGGAGAGCACATACCGACCCTGACTGAGACACTGAATTGTGTTCCAAAAGACAAGTGGTGCAATATTGAGATAAAACACTTAACCGACGTAGACAGCTGGGTTAAAGACGTTAAAGCGGCGGTACAGCAAAGCGGCATTAATGCTCATAAGCTACTTATCTCTTCATTTAACCATCACTGGCTTCAAGCTATTGCGCTTAGGTGGCCCGAAGTGAAGATCGGCGCCTTATCTGCAAGCTACGAGCTTGACTGTACGGCAAGCGCTCGGGCGCTTAACGCTTATTCCGTAAACATTGCTTTAGACGCCGTTGATAAGCAGTTTGTGCAAACGGCGCAGCAAGATGGCTTTAACGTATTCGTTTATACCGTGGATGAGCCTAGAGACATGCTAATGCTTAACGAGTGGGGAGTGACGGGCATATTCACTAACGTGCCTGATGTAGCGCTTAATGTGTTGTCGTATTAAACCCTACTTTTTCAATACGAAAAGTCTATAGAAAGCGTATCTGATACAGACTCACACTATAAAAAACGAGCTATTGGCTCGTTTTTTTGGAATGCTTTTCTTAATGCAGCTTAGTTGACTACTTAAATTCAGTTGAAAGGTGGTCTGAAAACACCGTATTCTTGCAGCACTTACATTGTCTACACAATCGCATATTCACCCAGTGGCCGGCTACAATTAGCGCTGCACCTATCGCGATGGTAAAGGGTTCGTAGTGATGCCCAAAAATATCTTTGTGCCAATAAATAGCGCCACCCGTAAACAGCAATGCAAGCGGGTAATATTTGCCATGATAGCGAATTGCACCGCTAACCAAGGCGACTGCACCTACAATTAGCGAAAAAGTTAATATCGTTCTCTCAAACCACACTTGTGCAAAAAAGCTAGAACCGATCAGCGGCAGCAGAGGCACCAAAACAGGTAGCGCGAGGCAATGCAACGCACACAAGCTCGACACCCAGATGCCAAGTTTGTCTAGTTTTGTTGGATTCTCGTCAATTGGAGTCATTACCCTAATTACCACCGTGAAAAAATGAGTTCGCGAATTATTCGTCAGAGACGTTATATTATAACAGACTCACAGAAATGAGAAACGTTCCCACATTAAATTTTGATCTTAACGAGATGAAAATGAACTAACTACTTATAAAATGGGGAAAAAAAGCTATTCGTTTGGCGCTGTGCCTAAGCGCTCAGCAACGCCTTTTTCTGCGGAGCTGTGCATTAGCCCACTGCTGTGTAAGGCATTTTCTTCGGTCATGCTTACCTTGCTATCCTTCACATCGGCGTTATTGAGCGAAGCCGTTAGATCGCGCTCTTTACCAAACTGCTTGGCCACTTTCGGCGCATGCGAAAAATAGTCGGCTACTGAGGTAAGGGTTAAACCTTCTTTTTCAAGTGAGGGTAAATGAGTTTTCAAGAAATTGACAGTTTCTGGGTGAGGATGACCAATCACCACAACGTGACCATTCTTTTTAGCAATACGTTTCATGTGGTTGAACTGCTTAAGTAAGAATGCAGGCTCAAGCTTATGGTCCAGAAACACCTGTCTGCTTGCGCTAGGCACACCTAACCGCTGTGCAATTTCTTCACCTTTTGTGAGTACCGTGGTTCGGCTATCCACAAAAAATAAGCCTTGGCGTTTCACCTCTTTTAAGAGCGCTTCCATTCCTTTCTGCTGCCCCGTGAACGCACTTCCCATATGATTATTCACACCAACCGCGTTCGGCACGCTCTTCATTGCCTTTCGCAAATTGTAAGTAATGGCACCTGCGAACATGTCAGTGGTTAACCCAAGGGGCCCCATGTCCTTTCCACTTTGCGCCTGCATAGGCATATGCAGCATAACAGCCCTGCCTTCTTGCTCAGCGCGGAGCGCAATTTCAGAAGCCAGCGGCGTTTGCGGAAGTATAGAAAAGGTAATTTCTTTAGGGAGAGAAAAAGCAGCGACATCGGACGGCCTGTATCCCAGGTCATCTAATATTATAATTATGTCTGACTTTGCTTTTACTTGAAGGCTAATTAGCCCGCATAAAACAAAGATTATACAAGGCATTAGCAGACGCAAAAGCATCTAAGTCACATCCGTTTTTCATCATTATTATTAAGCGCACTGTGTGAATGAATTCACGTTAACTTTAAGCATACCAACAACGAAAGTTCTTTCAACAAAACTAAGTCTTTATTCGCCGATTGTGACTTTAAATGTCAACATATAAGGCCACTATGAAAACCTTATTGTGGCTGAGACGAATTAATCCAGCCAGGGTTTCGGATTTAGCGCTTTGCCTTTGTGACGAATTTCAAAGTAAAGGTTAGGATATTCCTGACCACCACTTCGGCCCACAAGGGCAATACGTTCACCTTGCCTGACATCATCGCCAGCTTGCTTGAGTAACGCTTGGTTGTGACCGTAAACACTCATATACCCTTCGCCATGATCGACAATAGCGACCAGACCAAATCCGCGCAACCAATCGGCATACAACACTTTTCCAGGCGCAATGCTGTTTACAGGGTCGCCCTCAGCACCATCTATCACAATACCTTTCCAAGACACTTGCCCTTGGCGGCGACTACCAAACAAATGACGTATTCTGCCTTTTACAGGTGCAGGAAGCTTACCTTTAAGTTTAGCAAGGCCATTCATGCTAAATTCAGCAGCGCGAGCCGCACGTTCGGCAGCGATACGCGCCGCTTCAATCGCACCTTTTAATGCTTTTTCGTCGGCTTGCAAAGACGCAATACGCTGGTTTTCAGAGGCTATGGTTTTGTTTATTTTCTTAAGCGTTGCTTTTCTATCGTCCTGACGGGTTATAAGTACTGCTCGCTGACCTTCTTGCTCATCTTTCAATGCGGCAAGTGACAAGGCTTTTTCGCTAAGCTCTGCGTTAACTTCTTCAAGCCTAGCAACATTTCCCCTAAAGCTCTCAATCTCTTTTTGGCGCGCTTTAGCCACGTATTGATAATAGGTAATGACACGCTCGAACGTTCGCGCGTCATCTTGGTAAAACAGCATTTTCGCGTAGTCGTAATGCCCCGCCATAAATGCACTTTTAAGCTGGCTCGATAAAAGTGACTGCTGTTTACGGATAGCGGTTTTAAGCCCTTCTTGTTCTTCTTCGAGCTTCGCTTGTTCTTGCTCAATGTTTTTAAGTGACTGTCGGGTGCTGGATAGTGCTTTCGCCACTTTAGCGATTTCGAGTTCAGAGGCCTTCAGCACATTTTCTAATTCCTGTGCACTGGCTCTATTGTTCTCTAATACTTGCTGTCGAGCGCGCAGTTCGGCCTGTAACTCAGCTAATTTTTCTTTTTGACTATTCGCACCGCCTTCTTGTGCAATAGCACTACTTCCAATCGGCATAATTGCAAGGGCAACTATACACCCAATGATTGAAAGAAATAATCGTACTGACATACGTGCGCCTAGAACCTTAACTTTTTCATTGATGACTTAATGTGTTTCATCGTTGCTGTTAACAACGTTTTCCAGTGTATCTGACGCTCCTCCATATGCCCAGTGCAATTTGTTCGTAATATCAATCATCTAAAGTATTTAGCGCAAACCCGCTATGACTGACATCAATCATACTGAAAGGTAAGCTGGTTTCTCGCCCATTTTTCTATATACTTTGCACTCTTTTCATGGTCTGTAGACAGGGTTAGAGGTAATGGATCAACTAATTGAATTTGCTAGCAACAACGTTATT
This sequence comes from Alteromonas alvinellae, assembly GCF_902705805.1. Lineage (NCBI taxonomy): Bacteria > Pseudomonadati > Pseudomonadota > Gammaproteobacteria > Alteromonadales > Alteromonadaceae > Alteromonas > Alteromonas alvinellae. Next base: position 7,846 of record NZ_CACSIH010000200.1, read on the forward strand.
CTTGCTGGTATTTGGGTTGCGCTGGTTGCCATGTTGATATTTAGCTATATCAGTGCATGGACATCTTCAGTAAAAGAATTAAGCACACACGAAGCAACGGTTTTGATGAATAAAGACGATGCGATAGTGCTAGATACACGCCCTGCGAAAGAGTTTAAAGCTGGCCATATTTTGGGTGCCAGACAAATTAAACCTGAAGAGTTGCGTGAGAAAAACTTCAAGAAACTTGAAAACAGTAAAGACAAACCCATTATCGTAGTATGCGCTATGGGTAATCAGGCTCGTGGTACAGCAAATGCGATGCTTAAAGATGGCTTCGCGAATGTGAGTGTATTAAAAGGCGGAATGAACGCGTGGCAAAGTGCCAGCCTTCCCGTTTCTAAATAACAGGTAACCTTTATGAGCAAAGTAGAACTTTACACCAAGGGCCACTGCCCTTATTGCCACCGTGCAAAAGCATTGCTAACGCAAAAAGGTGTAGAATTTATTGAATACCCAATAGATGTTAAGCCTGAACTGCGCGACGAGATGATTGAACGCGCAAACGGCGGCTGGACTGTTCCGCAAATTTTCATTGACGATCAGCACGTTGGTGGCTGTGACGATATGATGGCTTTGGAAGCACAAAGCAAACTAAATCCAATGTTGGGTTTGGCGTAAAGCGTCAGCGCATACAGCAACGCACTACATTAAATTAAAACGACAATTAAATAGGAAATACCATGGCTGACGAAAATCAGACAAATAACGGCGAAGCAGCGGGCGCACAAGCGCAACAGAGTGCTCAGTTCAATATTCAGCGTATCTACACAAAAGACATTTCTTTTGAGTCTCCAAACGCGCCAGCTATTTTCACTAAAGAGTGGAAGCCTGAAATTAAACTAGACATCGACACTAGCACTAACAAGCTAGAAGAAAATGTATTTGAAGTTGTACTTTCAGTTACCGTTACGGCAACGCTTGGTGAAGAAACTGCATTCCTTTGTGAAGTGCAACAAGCGGGTATCTTCGCTATTGGCGAAATGCCAGACCAAAACAAAGCGCACACGCTGGGCTCGTTCTGCCCGAACATGCTTTTCCCATATGCGCGTGAAACCATTTCTAATTTGGTTAACCGTGGAACATTCCCTCCACTTAACCTAGCGCCTGTAAACTTCGACGCTATCTTTGCAGCTTACGTGCAAAAACGTGCACAGCAAGCGCAGGGCGAAGCGCCAAAAATGGACGCCTAATTAGGTGAACATGAAAGGCGTGGACATGAAGTCGAATTCGGTTTCAGCGTCTGTTTCGGTATTAGGGGCGGGGTCTTACGGCACCGCCCTTGCTTTTTGTCTTGCCAGAAATGGCAACCCCACACTGCTTTGGGGCCGTGATGAAAAGCACATTGCCGAAATGGAAGCGAACCGAGAGAATGCTCGTTATCTTCCCGGCGCAACATTTCCAGATGCCCTAGTGGTAAATGCCAACTTAGAAGAAGTGGTTGCTGCCAGCCGAGATATTTTAGTGGTTGTACCTAGCCATGCATTTGCGGCTATGCTTCAAAGCTTAAAACCATTGCTTAAACCGCATCAACGTATTATTTGGGCGACCAAAGGACTTGAACCAAAAACTGGCCGTCTGCTTCGCGATGTGGCAGAGGAAATACTGGGTACCGACTATCCCCTAGCCGTTTTATCAGGCCCTACCTTTGCTAAAGAAATGGTAGCGGGCTTGCCTACCGCAATTTCGCTGTCTTCCACTGACGATACGCTGAGTGACGAATTTGCAGCAAAGCTGCATTGCGCAAAGTCGTTCAGAGTGTACAAAAACTCAGACTTTACTGGCGTTCAGCTTGGTGGTGCGGTTAAAAACGTTATCGCTATAGGCGCGGGCTTAGCCGATGGCCTTGGCTTTGGTGCAAACGCGCGAACGGCGCTGATCACCCGAGGTTTAGCAGAGCTTACCCGTTTGGGCGTGAAGCTGGGTGCAAATCCAGAAACCTTTATGGGTATGGCGGGTCTTGGCGATTTAGTTTTAACTTGTACAGACAATCAATCGCGCAATCGTCGCTTTGGGCTAGCTTTGGGTCAAGGCAAGAGTGTCGATGTTGCTATTGACGAAATCGGACAAGTGGTTGAGGGATATCGCAACACTGAAGAAGTGCATATATTGTCGAAAAAAGTAGGCGTTGAAATGCCTATTTGTGAACAAATTTATGCTGTGCTTTATCACGGAAAATCCCCTAAAGAGGCGGCCTTAGCTTTGCTTGGTCGAGACCTCAAAAAAGAAGCCTAGTGAATATTTGATGGTTTTTGCTTAGTAGTAAAAACCATCAGCCTCTTAACGCCCCACTATTCCTATCTTTTCCAGCTTATCAACCTGAACTTAGCGGCCTTCCCTTACCACGATCACTTTAGCGTTGTCGTGATATCTAGCGTGACTGCGCTTGTGGTGCTTCACTTTTTTCACCTTTTTGTAGGGTGAATCGACAACCAAATAGCGATTTCCATGCTTGCGATAGTAATGATTATTAGCAACGTAATAACGATGATTGTCGATAACCTCTACCCTATGTGCACCTGGCAAGACGTTAACGTACAGGCCAATTTCAGGAACGTTTATGGCTACATCAATAATCGGACGAGCAGGTTGCGTAATAATAGTGACCCTTTCATTCGCCCCGCTATTCGAGTGAGAATGATGACCTGAATGGGCGCTTGCTTGCCCTGCGATCATTAAGCAAACGCCGGTGATCATACTCAGGGTAATACGTTTCATAATGCTTCTCCAAACTCATTCGTGCATGTTCACAGGCTATATTAATGAGTGAAGCTGAACGAAACCTGACTCAGGCAGGCTTTACAGTGTCTTTACACCAGGCGCTAAAAAGCCCACAACGGGGCTTTGTAAAAATGAATGTCTTCGGGCTGCTGATACCACCTTTTGCTATCTCGCTCCTTCGTAGCCAAATTGACGCCAGCTTTCATACACAAAGACAGACACGGCATTAGATAGGTTCATACTGCGACTGTCTGGCAACATAGGAATGCGAACACGCTGCTCGGGAGGAAGCGATTGAATATAATCGTCGGGTAAGCCACGGGTTTCAGGACCAAATATGAGTGCATCGCCTTTTTGATACGAGACATCACTATGAAACGCTTTGCCTTTTGTTGTGCATGCGAACACTCGGTTTGGTTTTGCATCTTCAAGGTAGGCTTCTAAGTTTGCATGGCGCTTAACGTGGGCAAATTCATGATAATCTAAACCTGCACGTCGTACTCGCTTGTCGTCCCACTCAAAACCCAAGGGCTCGATTAGATGTAGTGTGAACCCACTGTTAGCGCATAAGCGGATGATATTGCCCGTATTAGGGGGGATCTCTGGTTGATAAAGTACGACATCAAGCATGTTTTTTAAACGACCTTCACTATTAATAACCGGCGTATTCTACAACGAAACACTGTAACTCATCACCTATGCTTAGGCTTTTTAAGACGTATGAGTGCAAGCAGTCAAGAAGTCGAGAATTGTCGAAAGAGAGCGCTCGCGAATGTCGTCTGACTCGGTGAATAATTCATGATAAGCCCTTGGTATAATTTCAAGCTCAGCATTTGGCATTAGGCGCGCCACCCGCCGTTGACGTTTATTATCTATTATAGCGTCATCGTCGGCGCTTAAAACTATTGCTGGAGTAGTGATTGCTCCCGCACTATCTTCAATCCTATTCATGGCCTGATGGGCTGCGGCCAACCACTCAGTAGTTACGCCCCCAAGCTGGATCTCTTGCTCTTCATCATATAACTCGCGAAACAACGCATAGCGGGTCTTACTGTGGGTAAGCTTGTTCAACGAAAAAGGAAACGCAATATACGGTGTTTGACCGAAAAAATACCCTGCGTCTGCTTTTTTCATTCTATTTACCGCTAGGCCGGTTCGGATTAGGCCATTCGCCAACCAATTAGGCAAGGAAGGTTTAATACCGAACATGGGAGAAGCCAGCACAGCTTTGGAGAACAAGCTGGGCAAACGCAACAGTGTAAGTGCTCCGATAGCGCCGCCCATTGAGTGGCAAACCAGCTGTAACGGGCCTTGCTGTAGCGGTTTCACTATTGTTTCTACGAACATGACGAAGTCGTCAACATAGTCATCAAAATCCGCGACATATCCGTGTTGAGGATCACGTGTCATTCTGTCAGACAAGCCTTGCCCGCGGTGATCAAGAATAAAAACGGCAAAACCGTTCTGATAAAGGTCGTAAATAAACTCTTTGTACTTTAAGTAGGACTCTATGCGACCCGAACAAATAACAATAGTGGCTTGCGGTGTTTCAGGAATACAGTAGGCGTAACGCACCTTTATATCATCTTTGCCGGTGAAGTACCCCTCTGTAACACTGTCCTGCCAAAAAGGATTAATGTGTGAGGCGAAGGTGCTGGCTAAATTGTTTTCTGATGTGAACGTCCAGTTCATAAATACCCTATTACAGTTAATAGGCGCTCTTGGTAAGGCTGCAGAGCATCGTCAAAGTTACGACTTTGGAAACGACAGGGTTACTCGCAGACCACCGCGCTTAACAGGTTCAGCTATAATTCGCCCATGATGCAACTCAACCGCTGCTTTTGCAATGGATAAACCTAGTCCAACGCCACCTGACTCTCGCTCTCTTGCAAGGGTAGCCCGATAAAACGGCGAAAATATACGTTCACATTCCTCTACCGTCAGCCCCTCACCGTCATCGGTAATATGAATACTCCATTGCTTTTCGTCTTCACTAAACGAAATATGCGTTAAAAGGCTGCTGTGACGAATGGCGTTGCGCAGAACATTTTCCACAGCGCGACAGAGCATCATACTGTCGATGAAAACGGTTTTTTTAGGTATATCATCAATTTTTAACTGTTTATTTTTATTTGCTGCTTCAAAATTCGCATCGGTAAAAACATCGTTAAGCACTAATGATAACATCTGTTTTTCCATCGTTGCTTGGCCAGCCTCGGCACGACTTAACGTTAGCAACTGACTTACCAGCGCTTCCATACGGTCAGCTTCTCGCTCTACCCGCGCTAAAGTTTCAGGGTCTACGTTTTGTTGATGGGCAAGACCAAGGGCCATTTGCAACCGTGCGAGCGGTGAGCGAAGTTCATGTGATACATCGGCTAATAAGCGCTTTTGCGCCCCCCACATAGACTCTAACTGCTCAGCCATTTTATTAAAGTCGCGCGAAAGCTGCCCTAGCTCGTCATGACGTTTAGCCGCTCGCTCAACCCGCGCCTGCCAGTCGCCATTTGCTATGCGTTTCGCTGAGCTTTGGATACGCAAGATAGGGTTGGTCAATGATTTCGCAAACAACCAGCTCAATAATATGGTGGTGATCAACGCAATACTAAAAAACAGTAAAACCGGTGGCGTTTGCTTTTCAGGCATTTCCAGTCTAACCGTAAAAAGCGCAAATCGAGTGCCGTTGCGCTCAAAGAAAACCGGGCCCAAGATTTTAAATGCCCCCCGCTTTACCGCAATGGGGGATGTTTGGTTGACCAGTCGAAGTAAATCTTCTTTATCATTTTCACGAAGCGGAGGACCCCCACCCGAAATAAGGCGGTTATCACTCATGTCGACAGCAACCATTCGACCTCTCCCTCCCCGAGAAAAGCGGTCAAGAGGCCCGTCCAGCGGTGCATTTTGGAAGCGACTGTTTTGCAAATGTTCCACTACTTGGTTTAGATCAGCTATTTCTCGCGGCTGTATTGCTACAATTTCCAATTCTTCAAAAAATAATCGGCTGCCCCAAATAGCCAATAAGGCGGTGACAATAAATGTAGCCCAAAACCAAAAGAACAAGCGGCCCATGATGGCCCGCGTAGGGCTTATACTGCGTAACAGTTTTACCATTAATGGCTTCCAACAATTAACATATACCCTACACCTCGAATGGTCTTGATCTTTTCATCTACTACTACAGCACCTATTTTTTTACGCAGGTTACTTACGTGCATATCTATACTTCTATCGAAAGCTTGTAGAGGCTTGCCCAAAATTTTTAAGCTTATCTCTTCTTTCGTTACTCGCTGAGCAGCATTAAGCATCAACAGGCGCAAAATTAAAAATTCCGTTGTTGTGAGTGTTAGCTCTACATCGTCCACTTTTGCCAGCTGGCTGCTTGGGCTTAAAAAGATGCCGTTCACAAACAAATCTTGCTCAACGGCTCCACCGGTTGATGACAAATTGTGACGGCGAACGATAGCTTTTATTCGCGCTACAAGCTCGCGGTGATTAAAAGGCTTAGGCAAGTAGTCATCAGCGCCCATCTCAAGACCCAAAATACGGTCATAGTCGTCGCCTCTTGCTGTAAGCATGAGTACTGGCGTGCTGTGGCTTGCTCGAAGCTTTTTCAATACGTCAAACCCATCCATTTTCGGCATCATGACATCAAGCAGTATTAAGTCGTAGTGACGCCCTGAAACCGCTTCAGATAAACCGTCTTCACCATCGTTACGCACTTGCACCTTATACCCCATACCCGATAGATACGTGGAAAGCATTTCTGTCAGCTCTAGGTCATCATCAACAACAAGGATAGACTGCAAATGAAAATCTGAATTCATGGTATTAAACTCTTTAACTGCTAGATTCATGAAAATGCCTGTAAATTGGATAAAACTCAACCGACGCATTCGGTGTAACTCGCCTCAAGCCGACAAACAACACTGGCAAAACGCGCTCTATATCTTTTCAGACCTTTACAATCTCAAATCGGCTTTACCTTTACATAAGCTTTACACTGCATTGACTGCTTTTTTAGCCGCGCACGCTACGATTAGCCTGTCCTAATAAAAGGAGACGACAATGAAAAAGTTATTAATTGCTAGTGTAGCAGTAGCAGCGATTGGCCTAGGTGGCCTTGCATTGGCGCAGCCAGCAGGACCTGGTATGCGTCACCACGAACCGGTTAAAGAAATTGTTGAACATCTTCGCGGCATCAGCTTAAGCGACGCCCAGCGCGAAGAGATAAAAACACTGTTAAGCGCATTTAAAGACGCTAACCCTCAGCCTTTATTTGGTGACATCGAAAAGCCTAGTTTTGACTTTGCAACTGCCACTGAAGCACAGATAAACACGTTTATTCAAACACAGATTGAAGAGCGCGAAGCCAGGCATTTCGCTTTTGCTCAACTACGTCACGACATATACAAGGTACTGGATGAAGAGCAACAAGCAACTCTCTTAGCGCGAGACGCTAAAAGAGATATAGATAGACAAGAACATCATGGTGCATTCGTAAAACAAGAAGTCCGTTTTGCTAAACGAATGGATGTTGAGGTGAGAGGCCCCAAACGCAAGCCTAAGGACTTTTTCTTTGAAGGCATTGAATTAAGCGACGCACAAATAGCAAGCCTTGCTGAGCTTCGAGAGTCGTTTAAAGAGACATCGAAAACAAATAGAGAGATGCTAGGCAATTTTAGAAACGCCCAGCGCGATTTGGTTCGCAGCCAGTCTTTCTCTAAAGACGCTTGGGACGCGCTTATAGCTCAATATAAAGATGGCCTTGTTAATGCCGGCGTGGAAAAAGCTAAACAGCATCTGGCCATGTTTCAAGTACTAACATCTGAGCAGCAAGCGCGAATAAAAGCCCTGCGAGAAGAAGAACGAAAGTTACATGAGCTATTTAAGCTTTAACGCGCAGCGCTTCTCACCCATCTTACCCACAGTAACGAGTGCTGGCTTCGGCCAGCCTTTTTTACCGCTAGTTGCTAGTTATACTCTCTAGAAGTTCGGTTTAACTGGCTTGTAATCAGGTGATAGGAAAAGCGGTGACGTAATTACCAAATCTGCCGTGGCTGGCGTACAGGCTACAGGTACATTCCATACTGAACACAACCGCAATAGTGCTTTTACATCGGGGTCGTGGGGCGCTGGATTCAATGGGTCCCAAAAGAAGAATAGCGCGTCTAGCTTGTTTTCCGCGATCAATGCGCCTATTTGCTGGTCCCCGCCAAGCGGGCCGCTTTTATAGCGTGTAACGTCTAATCCGGTTTCACTGGCAATTAAACCGCCTGTTGTTCCTGTTCCTACTAAATTACACTGCTTAAGCACGTCAATATGCTGCTTAACCCATGCCAGTAATTCGGGTTTCTTATGGTCATGCGCCACCAGCGCTAAAGTAAGTTTGCTCATTTTATTTTCCGAGTTTAATCCCAACATCCTATCTTTACAGTCTTCAGCTTAGGGCTGTAGCGACCTATCATTTACAACTGTCTCATTTTATACGCCGCTCGCGTTTTGCGACTAGGGCCTGTTTTTTTTTGCAAAAACCAACTCAATTTTTAGCCTTTTAAGTATCAACGCTACCAGAAATAAGTACGGCTACTGTATATCTGGAGCCAAAAATAAATATTCAGTTCTATTAATCTTATTGTCAACTTACTGTCACAACTATAAATATATCATTAACTGCTCTTTTTACTGCCTAAGCTGCACAAAAAGCAATAAAAATATTTATACATTTTTATTGCATAAAAATTCAGATTGGATACAATTATCTACGGTTAAGGCATCCAACCCTAAAATTTGGGTTGTAACATGATAGGAATTGATGATGACACAACCAACTCGCGTTGTTGGTTCAACCACTAGCAACGACAAAGAGTTTACCTCTCCCCTGGCTGGCTACACCTTGCATAGCGCACGACGATGCGTGTGCACATCTATGCTTATTCGGTAGCACACTTTTTACCTTTGTAATGTGGTCGCGGTTAGGCAAGGATTTACGCCCAACCAGTTTACAAAGGTAAAAAGTGATTTTTTCTCCTTTTATTGAATTTTTAAATTATGTATAGCGTTTCAATTATTGGTGCCAGTGGTTACACAGGGGCACAACTTGTTCAGTTGGTAATTCAACATCCTAAACTAGTGTTGGCGGGTACTTATGTATCTGAGAAAAGTAGCGACGCGGGTAAAAATATTGCACAACTTCACGGCAACTTGGCTCACGTTAATGCTACGCTCACGCCTATCTCAGAAGCTGCTTTAAAAGAAATGGCTGACGGTGTCGATTTTATCTTTCTTGCCACACCTCACGAAGCAAGCCACGACTGGATGCCTATCTTGTCCTCAGGCAAAGCAAAAGTGCTCGATTTATCGGGGGCCTTCAGACTTAAAGATACCGACGTTTTTGAACAGTTTTACGGCTTTCCACATACGCAAGAGCAAAGCTTGTCTCAAGCTGTTTACGGCCTTGCCGAGTGGCATGAAGCTCAAATTGCCTCTGCCGACGTTATCGCTGTGCCGGGTTGCTATCCCACTGCTAGCCTTAGTGCACTTAAACCTCTTGCTCACAATAATTTACTAGATGAAAGCGTACGCCCTGTAATTAACGCTGTTTCCGGTGTGTCGGGTGCAGGCAGGAAAGCTAGCCTAACCACCAGCTTCTTTGAAGTGAGCCTTCAGGCATACGGCGTGTTAGGTCATCGTCATACCCCTGAAATTGAAGCCTACTTGGGGACGCCTGTTATCTTTACGCCGCACTTAGGTAATTTTAAACGTGGGATATTGGCCACGGTAACCGTTAAGGTAAAAGCTGGTACCACCAGCGCGCAACTTGAACAAGCGTACACTGACGCCTATGCTGATAAACCCATTGTGCGTTTGCGCAAGAGTTTTCCAAAAATTGACGACGTTGCTCATACCCCATTTGTTGATCTTCATTGGAAGTTAGATGAAGCATCTGGATACGCAGTTATTACCGCTGCAATCGACAACGTAATGAAAGGTGCTGCCTCTCAGGCAATACAGTGCCTTAACATAATGACGAAACAACCAGTAGAGACAGGGTTAGTACTATGAGTGTTTCACCAATTGTAATTAAAGTTGGCGGTGCATTACTCGACGATACCGCCGCAATGACACGGTTATTTCTAAGCGTAAAAGACGTGCAGGCCACACGCCCCGTGGTAGTGGTTCACGGAGGCGGACCATTAGTGGAGACGCTTATGGCGAGTCTTGGTCTTCAAAGCACAAAAATTGATGGCCTTCGGGTTACGCCCGATGAACATATGCCTTATATCTGCGGAGCCCTCGCTGGCTCTGCCAACAAGCAGCTATGCGCAGCGGCTTTGGCTTCAGGCTTAACCCCTGTTGGTTTGTCGTTGTTAGACGGTAATATGGTGGTGTGTGAGCCTCTAGCTGACCAGTATGGTGCCGTGGGCGTGCCGTCGACAGCAGACGCATCATTTCTAAAAAGCGTATTAGCCCAGTCAACACTACCGGTAATCAGTTCTATTGGTTCAAGCCCACAAGGTAGATTGCTAAATGTAAATGCCGATCAAGCCGCAACAGTTATTGCTGAGCTTCTTAACGCTGAGCTTTTACTTCTTTCCAATGTTGACGGTGTGTTAGACGGTGACAAATTGCTAATTAGCGAACTTAGCGCTGCAAGCATATCGAAGTACGCAGACGAAGGCGTTATTACCGACGGGATGAAAGTAAAAGTGGATGCGGCACTCGCGTCTGCAGAGAATTTAGGCCGCGCAGTTTACATCGCGAGTTGGGCCGCCGACATCAACGACATTTTAAATAAGAAAACGGGCACGCAAATACTGCCCTCAGCGCTGACAAATACACCGTCAACAAACGCTGACTTACCCCACACCGACTTTACAAAAGGCAATGCCGGAGAAGTACAATGAAACAGGACCTACTAACCTTTGCAGACTGGACACCCGACGCAATGAAAAACTTGCTGCAATTGGCTGTAGAAATTAAACAAGCCCCAGCAAGTTACAGCAACGTGCTAGCGGGGAAATCAATTGTTGCCCTGTTTGAAAAGCCATCTTTGCGAACCCGCGTTAGCTTCGATATTGGTATTAACAAGCTTGGCGGCCACATGGTGTATTTAGATGTGCAGTCGGGCAAATTAGCAGGCCGTGAAGACGCAGTAGACACCGCCGCTAACCTTGCGTGTTGGGCTGACGCCATTGTTGCTCGCGTATTTTCTCACAGCACGCTGGAAACCTTTTCTAAGGCTGCAAATGTGCCCGTTATCAACGCATTGTGTGATAAATATCATCCATGCCAAGGCCTTGCAGATTACCTCACTATGTTTGAACGCTTCGGCAAAACCGAAGGTCTTACCATGGCTTATGTAGGCGACGGCAACAATGTAACTCACTCACTATTAATTGTTGGTGCGCTGCTAGGTTGCAACCAAGTTGTAGTCACGCCAGAGGGCCACGAAGCGGCACCTGAAATTGTGGCGCAAGCCAAAGCAATTGCCGAGAAAACGGGTGTATCGATTGTTGAAAGCACAGAGCTTAGTGCTGCTAACGGTGCAGACGTTATATATGCAGATACATGGCTTTCAATGGGTGACGAGACGCCACTTGAAGTGATTAAAGAAAAGTTCATGCCTTATCAGGTGAACGAAGCGTTGATGGAAGCAACCGGTGCTAGCTACGTTATGCACTGCCAACCTGCCCATCGCGATTTAGAAATTACGGGCTCGTTGATTGATAGCGATAAATCGCTATTAATGCAGCAAGCCGAAAATAGAATGCATGGCCAAAACGCCATTCTTACTCAATTACTTAACGCTTAAAAAGACGCCTAAAAAGACGCTTAGAAGGATTATTTAGATGCAAAAAGTTAAAAAAATCGTGCTGGCCTATTCAGGCGGGCTTGATACATCAGCCATCATTCCATGGCTTAAAGAAAACTATGGCTGTGAAGTTGTCGCGTTTGCAGCAGATGTGGGTCAAGGTGATGAAGAACTAGAAGGCCTTCATGAAAAAGCTATCGCATCTGGCGCAAGCGAATGCCACATTGTTGATTTGAAAGAAGAGTTCGTAAGCGAATATATCTTCCCAACTATCACTACCGGTGCGGTTTACGAAGGTGAATATCTACTGGGTACGTCAATGGCACGCCCTGTGATCGCCAAAGCGCAAGTAGAGATTGCCCGTAAAGTAGGTGCCGACGCACTATGCCACGGCTGTACGGGTAAAGGTAACGACCAGGTACGCTTTGAAAGTACCTTTGCTGCTCTAGCCCCAGACCTTACGGTTATTGCGCCATGGCGTGAGTGGGACATGGTAAGCCGTGAAGACCTATTGGCTTATCTAGCAGAGCGCAATATTCCAACCACGGCGTCAGCAACAAAAATTTACAGCCGCGATGCAAACGCATGGCACATTTCACACGAAGGTGGCGAGCTTGAAGATCCATGGCAAGAGCCTACCAAGCAAGTGTGGACCATGACCGTTGACCCTGAAGATGCACCAGACACACCTGAGCGTGTAACCCTGTCGTTCAACGAAGGTAAACTTACCCACGTTGATGGTGAAGCACTATCGCCTTATCAAGCGCTAGTTAAACTTAATACTGTAGCTGCGGCGCATGGCGTTGGACGTATCGACATTGTTGAAAACCGCCTTGTTGGTATGAAGTCACGTGGCTGTTATGAAACGCCAGGAGGCACCGTACTGCTTAAAGCGTATAAAGCCCTAGAAACTATGGTGCTAGATAAGGCTGCGCTTAAATACCGTGAGCAAATTGGCCTTGAGTTCTCACACGTGATGTACGACGGCCGTTGGTTCACCACCCTTAACGACGCGCTACTTGCTGGTGCTGCTTCTTTTGCGAAGAAAGTAACAGGCGATATCGTGGTTAAGCTATACAAAGGCCAAGCTACGGTAACACAGCGTCGTTCACCTAATAGTCTTTACTCTGAAGACTTTGCCACCTTTGGTGCTGATGATGTTTACGACCAGAAGCACGCTGAAGGCTTTATCCGCCTGTTCAGCCTTTCAAGTCGTATCGAAGCACTGAAAAAACAAGGTGAACAATAAGCTTTACCTACAATAGTAAAGCTTAAGTCAGAACAGCATTTAAGGAGCATCACATGGCGTTGTGGGGTGGCCGGTTTGAATCCGGTGCAAGTAGTATGTTTAAACAGGTTAACGACTCGCTGCCGTTTGACCAAGTTATGGCAAGCCAAGATATTCAAGGCTCTATCAGCTGGTCGCGTGCGCTGCAAAAAGCAGGCGTATTGACCGTTGACGAACAAGCCCAGCTTGAGTCTGCATTGAGCGAGTTAAAAGCGAAAGCTGATGCAGGTGAATTAGACTTTAACGCATCTAGCGAAGAAGACATTCACAGCTTTGTTGAAGCTGCGCTTATTGAAAAGCTTGGTGACATTGGTCGTAAACTTCATACTGGGCGTAGCCGAAACGATCAGGTTGCCACCGACTTTCGCTTGTGGGTACGTGAACATATTGCCTCACTTCGCGCTGATGTTTTAGGTGTAATAAAGTCGCTTCTTAATGCCGCTAGCCGTCATCAAGAAGCGATCATCCCAGGTTATACGCACTTACAGCGTGCACAGCCTATTCACTTTGCACACTGGTGCTTGGCTTACGTTGAAATGCTAAAGCGTGACTTAAGCCGTTTAGACGACTTAAAAGTTCGCATGAATCAGTGCCCTCTAGGCTCTGGCGCATTGGCAGGCACGACTTTCCCTGTAGACCGTCATGCCATTGCTGAAGAGCTGGGCTTTGATTCTCCATGCCTTAACAGCCTAGACGCTGTGTCGGACAGAGACTTTGTGCTAGAGCTTTTATTTGTAGCCAGCACTAGCATGATGCACTTGTCACGTCTTGCCGAAGATATGATTTTTTATAACTCTGGCGAAGCAGGATTCTTACAGCTTGGCGATAGCGTAACCTCTGGTTCGTCGCTTATGCCGCAGAAGAAAAACCCTGATGCGCTTGAATTAATGCGCGGCAAATGTGGCCGTGTGTTTGGCTCTTTGCAGGCGCTGTTAGTTACCATGAAGGGGCTTCCTCTTGCCTACAACAAAGACATGCAAGAAGACAAAGAAGGCGCTATCGATACGGTTAATCAGTGGCATATTTGTTTATGCATTGCCAGTGAAGTGCTTGACTCACTGCAGCTAAACGAAGAGCGCTGTCGCGTTGCAGCAACCCAAGGGTTCTCTAACGCCACTGAGCTTGCCGATTATCTGGTAGGTAAAGGTGTGCCGTTTAGAACAGGCCACGATATTGCAGGGCGCGTTGTGCTTCAAGCCATCGATAAAGGCTGCGCTATTGAAGATTTACCACTTAGCGACATGCAGGCTATTTGCGACAAAATTGAAGACGACGTATACCCGGTACTACAGCTAGAGTACGGCGTGAATCAACGCAATATCTTGGGCGGCACCAGCAAAGAAACCGTGACGAAAGCACTGTATCAAGAGCTGGAAGACTTGGATAAGCAAGGGTAGCGACAAGGAACTGCTTAGATGGTATTAGCGCATCATGACGGCATAAAACTGTTTCGCAGTTCACTGCCCTATATTAATGCTCACCAGGGAAAGACCTTCGTTTTGATGTTCGGTGGCGAAGCCATCGAACATCCTAATTTCCCAAATATTATTCACGACATTGCCCTGCTTAATAGCTTGGGCGTGCGCGTGGTCGTAGTGCACGGTGCCCGCCCGCAGATTGATCAGCGCGTAGCCCTTCGCAACATCGAAGGTCGCTTTGAAAGCGGTGTACGCATTACCGACAAACAAACCCTTGAGTGCGTTAAAGATGCCGCCGGCTCGGTACGCTCTCAGGTAGAAGCCCTACTGACTATGGGGCTACCAAACTCACCTATGCACGGCTCGCAAATACGCGTGTGCTCGGGCAACCTTGTGGTTGCCAAGCCAATGGGCGTGCGAGGCGGTGTTGATTTTGAAAACACCGGTTTAGTGCGTCGTATTGATACCACAGGCATTAATGATCATTTAAACGATGGTTCGATTGTGCTGCTATCGCCTATGGGCTATTCATCAACGGGAGAAGTGTTTAACTTGTCGCACGAAGATGTAGCTACGCAGGCGGCTATAGCCCTTAAAGCGGACAAACTTATCGTATTTTCGAACTTTGATGGCGTATATAACCGTGAAGGTCGTTTACTTCGCACCATTGAACGCCCTCAACTAGAGCAGTTGATCATGGCAGGCGACATTACCACCGAAGATACGGTGTTAAGCGCTCTTACCACCAGCGTTGCCGCAGGTGTGCCCCGAGCTCACTGCATCAGCTTTGAAAAGGATGGCGCATTACTTCAAGAATTGTTCACCCGCGACGGAACGGGCTCGCTAGTGATGGAACACCATTACGAACAATTACGTGCAGCGACCATCGAAGATGTGGGCGGTATCTTAAAGCTGATAAAACCGCTAGAAGAAAGCGGCGTGTTAGTGAAACGCTCTCGTGAACGTTTAGAAAATGAAATAAACCAGTTTATAGTGATAGTGCGCGACGGCATGATCATCGCCTGTGCAGCCTTGTATTTATACCCCGAAGACGGTTGTGCCGAGCTAGCTTGTGTGGCAACCCACCAGGACTATCGCGGCAAAAACCGTGGCGAACGGATTTTAGATGAAGTGCGCGCCCGTGCTAAAGAAGCCGGTATTAACAGCATTTTTGTACTGACCACAGTTACCGCACACTGGTTTTTAGAGCAAGGGTTTGAACCTGCTGACATAAGTGCGCTACCTGCCGTGAAGAAAGAGCTATATAACTTCCAGCGTAATTCTAAGGTATTTACCTTGGCGGTGTAGAAAATTTCCTTTTAGCGCGAATGCTATGGCTTACCATCCCAGCTAAGCAGTGGCATTTGCGCGTCACTTATCACTCAGCACTAACTATCAACAAAATAAATAGTCAGGATATTGCATTTTATTGGTGCAGAAGGTTTACTGGTTAGACCAGATGAGTTTTCGAGATCTTCAATGTCGAGCAAAACAAAGCAACACGACCCCCTAAAAAGTACGAGTGTTAAAGATATCACTGTTACTTGTGCTGATAGTACACCGCTTGCCGCTTCCCTTTACTCTCCTGTCCGCCCTGCTAAAGCAGGAGTCATGATTGGCCCCGCAACAGGTATAAAACGCCAATTCTATAGCGCATTTGCCACTTACTTGAGTGAGCAAGGGTTTGGCGTTATCACGTTCGATAACCGTGGCATTGGCGGGGCGGTAAAGGACAGTGTTAAACAAAGTGACGCTTCACTCGTAACCTGGGGCGAGCAAGATATGCCAGCGGTGCTCGAGACACTAAAGATTCACTTCCCCAATGTGCCCTATTTTCTTGTTGGTCATAGTGCGGGAGGTCAGCTACTGGGTTTAATGCACAACGTACATGACCTCACTGCTTTTTGTAATTTTGGCAGTTCATCAGGTAGCCTACGAAATATGCGTAAAAGCTATTTGCTTAAAGCGCATTTCTTTATGAATTTCTATATTCCCATGAGTAATTTATTGTTTGGCCATACGAAATCTCAGTGGGTAGGCATGGGAGAGCCACTGCCTAAAAAAGTGGCGCGCCAGTGGCAAAAATGGTGTAACGGGAAAGGATACGTAAAAACAGGGTTCGGCAGTGATGTAAACCAGCACCACTACGACACCATTCAGATACCTTCTAAGTGGTTACTCGCCAACGACGACGACATTGCTAATATTCACAACGTTCACGATATGATTAGCGTTTTCCCCAATATGGAAGCTGAGGTGGAGGAACTCGACCCACTGGCCCATAACGTTAAGGAAATCGGTCACATGAAGTTTTTCTCACGGAAATGTCAGCATCTATGGCCGAAAGTCACCGATTACTTTAACCAATACATGTGATATCACCTTCGAACGAGCGCTTATATCAAAGCGCTCGAACTCGATACGGGTGCTCTGGTTACACGCTAAACAAGTGTGTATATTCTTCCTTCATTTGAAGGAATGTGACCTTGTTGATGTTCGCTAAAGTCATCTTGTAGCGCGCTTAACCCTTCACGCTCTTTAACGTTTAGCCAACCGGCGCTCCACGCAATGGCTTTTGCTACAAACCCGCTACTTAACTTCTGGTACTCAGCGGCTCCAATCTCAGACATACGCTGCTGTATATGAGCAGGGGCAAAGAAGAACTCCTCATCGCTTGACGGTTCAATGTCCTGCCAGTGAGTAAGCCCTACGCTGATGTATCTTGTTAGGTGTTCACCAAGTCTATGTTTGATTGATGCTTTGACCTGAGCATTACCTGACATGTCTACCACAACGGTACCTTTCAGTTGCAACATGTCCAGCTGTTCATAACTAGTAACAGCGCTGTAAACATCTAACCCTTTGAGGGATGCGACACGCTTATCTGACGTGACGCCTACCGCGCTAATACCAGCTTCTTTTAACGCAAAAGCAAGCCCTAAGCTGGTTTTGCTTGAAGCACTAAGCACCAGTAACTGTTCTCGCGTTGAAGCGGGTATGGATTCGACCACTTCCGACAAACAATAGGACGTAGCATAAAGCGGCCACAACAACATCTGAAAATTTTCTTGCTCGTGCTGCTTAGTGCTTATTTCAGCGTCAGCGTGGGCCGCTAGTGAAGGAAGTGGTCGGTAGACATTATACCCTTGGGGCAACTTCAAACGATGAGGGCTACAGTCTATTAAATTGTTGTTTGTCACCGTAGTGTTAGCCATAACCAAATATTCAGCGGGCGGGAAATAACCAAGGAAACGACTTCCTACTCCTACCGCATCGTTGTTAGAGCTAATTACTTGACCCACGCCCCATACTGGAATAACACCCCAATTTTCATTACTGCTGGTGTTAATCGGTGGAAAAAACTGCCAATAACCAAGCTTGTCACCCACCATATAGTAGGTCAGGTTATTGGCAGTAAAACGCCCCGCTCTTCCAATTTGTCGAACATATCCTCGATGGAACTTGACGCAGCGATAGCTTCCATTTGGTTTGCTTGTGCCCCAATAGAATCAAAGAAGAAGTCACTCAAGGGCTGCGTATTCTTCCGGTTCAATAACCATGCATCTCGCGATACTACCCAGTGGATATTATTCGGGGCGACGTGATTTTCGAGTAGCCATAGGCAGGTATCAATACCCGTTTTACCCCCACCGACAACCACATAGTTGTCAAAGCCTTCAATCTTTTGAACCACAGTATTAACCGGCGTAAAGGCAACGTCGTCGCGGGTAATACTGAACTCGGTTTGAAGGCAAAAAGGTTTCGTTCATTACGGCATCGAAATACGCACTCACTTCTTGGCCTGAGGCTAATCCCATTAAGCCTTCATTCAATCCTGTTTTATCAATAACGCCACGATTTAACTCTTTTGAACACACGCCATAAAAAGCTGACGGCTGGTGAAGAGTAACGAAGGGATAAGCGTAGTTCCAATGCCCTCCGGGCTTCGCATTTTTATCTACAATCAAAATGTTAGCATTAGTTTCGTGAAGTAGTACATCAGTAAAAGCCATCCCCACCGCGCCAGCACCAACAATTAAATAATCGCAGGTTAATTGCTCAGTTTTCATATATAGTGTCCTTATGAATAACCTGCGGGCAGGCAGGTTAAGTGTTAAACCAAGAGATATAACGGCGTTATAAAACCACTTTACATAACGGTGTTATATTGCGCAACATGTAAATGATGTGTAAATGAAAAAAGATACGCGACAAAAGATCTTAGACGCTGCCTCAGCGCTGTTTTTGAAAGGCGGAACGAATGCACTTAGCGTGCGCGCCATTGCTGACGGTGCAGGTATGTCAACGATTGGCATCTATAGCCACTTCAAAGGTAAGCAGGGTATTTTAGATGCGCTCTACATCGAAGGTTTCGAACTAGTAGAGCGTGAAATGTTGGCAGCCGACGGCAATACCGCGGCAGAAAAAGTGATTAATGGCTGCGAGCGTATTTTAACGTTTTCAGAAACTCATGCGGCCCATTATCGACTAATTTTTGCTTCTAATTTGAAAGACTATACGCCATCAGATGAAGCTATCGAGGCAGGTGAAAAAGCCTTTATCACGCTAACTAAACTTACTGCTGCGTTAATTAAAAAAGACCTGTCTGTTGAAGAAAAGCAAGATGTAGCTATGCAGGTATGGGCGCTAAATCATGGTTATATTACGTTGAATCAGCACGAAATTAGCAACCGTATTACTTGGAACAATTGGAAAGAACGCGCACTTCAGGCCATTCGCTTGCACGTTTACGCCCTAGTCGCTACCCAGTAAAAAAAGGAGGCAGAGTATATTTTAATAATATACTCTGCCCCCCATGTTCTTTATTTGCTGGCTACCGCCTTTCTAACACGAGCACCGTAGTCGCTGTCGGCTAAATCGTATTGCACGAACATCGCTTCTTGCACGTCTTGCGTTGCTTGGCTTAGGCCGTCAGCAATATTGCTCACCAACTGCTGCTTTTGATCTTCACTCATGATGCGGTACAAGTCACCAGCCTGCGAGTAGTTATCTTCATCACGGTTATCATAAATATCTAACCATGCATCTTGCTCTAAAGGCATCGGTGGCTCTTGTACCTCTGGCATTTCAGCAGGCTCACCAATGCGAGCACGATTGTTTGGATAGAAGTTGGCTCCACTTCCTGCAAGTGCTGGGTTAATTCCCGCAAAGGCTCCATCTCGTTGATAATTGTGCACTGGACAACGCGGCGCGTTTACCGGTATTTGGTTGTAGTTTGCACCAATGCGGTATCTGTGCGCATCTTGATATCCAATTAGTCGCGCTTGAAGCATTCTGTCTGGCGACGCACCAATACCCGGTACCAAATTGCTCGGCGCGAACGCGGCTTGCTCAGTTTCTGCAAAGTAGTTATCAACATTGCGGTTTAGCTCCAACTGTCCTACTTCAATTAATGGGAAGTCGCTGTGCGGCCATACCTTGGTAAGATCAAACGGATTGATACGATAATTACGTGCTTCCTCTTCGGTCATAATCTGCACGTTCACTGTCCACGATGGAAAATCACCATTATCAATACTTTCGACCAAGTCTTGCTGAGCGCCATAAGCAGGCATCTTTGCCGCTTCTTCGCTAGTTAGCGTTTTAATACCTTGGTTAGTTTTAAAGTGCCATTTCACCCAATAGCGTTCGCCTGCGTTATTCCAGAAACTCAACGTATGAGAGCTATAGCCATTCACATGGCGATATGAAAGTGGAATACCGCGATCAGACATCAAGATTGTCGATTGATGTAGCGACTGTGGATTGTTCGCCCAAAACTCATAGACAGCTTGCGGGTCAGGCAAGTTAGTGCGTGGGTTCTTTTTCTGGCTGTGGATAAAGTCAGGAAACTTGATGCCATCTCGTAAGAAGAATACCGGAGTATTATTTCCTACCATGTCCCAGTTTCCCTGTTCGGTATAAAACTTCACCGAAAAACCACGAGGATCACGGGCATAGTCACTTGAATCCTGACCACCACCTACAGTAGAAAAGCGCAAAAATACGTCGGTTTTTTGCCCTTCTTTTTGCAAGAAGTCAGCAATCGTATAATCAGACAAACTTTTAGTTAGCGTAAAAGTACCATATGCTGCACTACCTCTAGCGTGAACTACGCGCTCTGGAATTCGCTCGCGGTTAAAGTGCGCAAGCTTCTCGAACAAATAGTGGTTGTCGAAAGTAACGGGGCCACGTGGTCCTGCAGTTCGACTTTGATTGTCATCAGCAACGGGCGCACCATTGCTAGATGTTAACGTGGTGGGATTTACAGCTTTACCTGAAAATGGACACTTACTCATTGCGAATTCCTTCTAATTCATTTCTCGCCCACTTTTCAGCTTTACTAATAGTCTCGCTAAATCTGGGCACTACGTGCGCAATTAACAACGTTTTGTTAATCACCTTTTTCGTTTAAAAAGATAATCGCTGATTCACATAAACAATTAAAGCGAACAAAATAGATAGTACTAATCGTGATTTCAAATCACACTAAAACGCCTTTTACTAGGTGAATGTTTTTGAATATCTGGTTTTGCTGCCGGGGCGTCGTAAGATGAGGGTAAGCATTGGTGCATTTCATCTGACTGGAAGGAGCGAAAGCTACTTATCGCTATTGTCTGGCATCTAAAATAAATGGTGAAATGTGAAAATTTCATGGGTTCTTCAGTTGACGCGTTCACTATTTTAGTTCGATAGAGGCTATAAAAAGATAGAGCAGAGCGAATTACTTTTTTGCAATGAAAGTCTAGCGGTGTGCTTTTTTCGTATAAGGAAAATAAGCATCCGCAATCTACCAGAGGCTTGCCTCATGACAAAGCCACTCATATTCATTACCGGTTTTATAATGATATGCATCATTGCCGTTGCGTCTTGGAATACCTTTGAAACACTTTGGCGTATTAACAGCAAGAACAGCGAGCTAAGTTTTATGGGCAGTTCAGGGTGGCAGTGGCATAACAAATCACAGGGGCTTCAAATTAAGCGAGTTGATGGCCATTTGCCAGCGCTGAGAAAAGTATCTAAGAGCAAAGAATATGCATCGCTCATTACCATTACAGAAAACGGCAGCTACCGGGGTTTTGTGTTTTTTGACCAAGACTGTGAAGAAGGTGCTGTTGTCTCAGAGCGGGTAGCTTACAGTGAGGCAGAACCAGCAAAAATTGAAGTATTACACTGTCTGCATGGCAAGCTGGTGTATATGAAAAGCTGGTCTACAGTGCCTAACGAAAGCTGGCGAGGCCGCGTAGGCAACTTTGAATTTAATGAGCCCCTGAATGAATGGGATTTCACACCACTTCAACAAGCTTATTTAAAAAGTGTGGCAGAGCTCATTTGAAAGTTGGGGGGTCAGAGTACTTTTTAAATGTACTCTGACCCCGTTAATTAGGTGTTGGCGAGTGCACCGTCGATATCTTTTGCGCTGTGGCGGTTTTCTAACTGACCATCGTCACCCCAGGTCTTATTGACAATACGGCCACGTTTAACGCCTTCTCGCTGCTCTAGTTGCTTAGCCCAGCGGACTAAATTGGTGTACTCGTGCACCTGAAGGAAAGTGGCTGCATCGTACAGATTTCCGAGCACTAAATTGCCGTACCACGGCCATATAGCCATGTCAGCGATACTGTACTCGCTACCTGCCATGAACTCATTGTTTGCTAAGTGCTTGTCTAGCACATCTAACTGACGCTTAGTTTCCATGGTAAAGCGGTTGATTGGATATTCCATTGGATATGGCGCATAGCTGTAGAAGTGCCCGAAACCACCGCCTAAGTAAGGCGCTGACCCCACCTGCCAGAACAGCCAGTTGAAACATTCCGCCTTTGCATGGGCGTCTTGCGGAATGAACTTACCGAATTTTTCCGCCAAGTAAACTAAGATTGACCCAGACTCGAACAGCTTGGTTTCTGGCGTCGTTGTCATGTCGACCATGGCAGGGATTTTACTATTAGGGTTAACGTCAACAAACCCAGAAGAAAACTGATCGCCCTCACCAATGTTTATTAGCCAAGCATCGTATTCAGCTTCACTTACGCCAGCAGCTAACAGCTCTTCTAGCATGATGGTAACTTTCTGACCGTTAGGCGTAGCTAACGAGTAAAGCTGCAGACCATGTTCGCCGTTGGGACGAGCCTTTTCATGGGTAGCGCCCGATACAGGACGATTGATACTGGCCCACTTGTTGCCATCATCTTCAGCCTGAGTCCAAACTTCTGGTGGTGTGTAGTTACTTTCTGTCGACATAGCAATTCCTTTAAATGACTTTATCGTTAAGGTTAGTGCAATACATAGCTACTAAGAACAGCTTTTAAAGACTTATAGCTCAACGGTGTCGACTAATAAACGGCGATATACGTTTATTGACATAAAAAAGCCGCGCTTTAGCTTTATCCAGAGCGCGGTTTTATGAATAAAAGGCGAGCAGTCCTTTGCCCGCAAACTGGTACTATCGATAGTTGCCATAATCTTTTGCCAGCGGTAACCGTGGCAGAATCGATAGTGTGTAAGAAGGATTAGCCGCGAATTACTTAACCTCGTAGTAGGCATCAATTAAGTCGGATTCATCCAGATAAGCAAACATTTCAATTTGCTCATCCACTGGGCTTTCTGAAACTGTACTAGCAGCCGTTTTAGCAGCTTTTTCATCTTGTGCTGCAACATCAACATTAGGTGCGTCGCAAGCTGAGAGTGTTGCAAGAGCGGCCATAACTAATGACGTAGAGAATGAGCGCTTAATAATTCGCGCGTAGAAAGGACTTACCTTGTTTTTTAACTTGGTCATCAATAACACCCCTTGCTCCTTGTTGTAACTATTAAGAGGTGTATCAATCATTGTGCCAATTAAAATTAATTCATTAATAACAGCGGGTTAGCGGAAAATTAACGTGAATATATATGAATAACACATAGGAAATGTTGCGCATAGGCAACACCATATTACATTTGGTTGGAGTTCAGCCGCGAAATGGATGAAGTTCGAGCAGTGAGACGGTGGCTTACTTCAGCTTTTGGGTTGTAAGTCATGGTGAAAGCGTTGTTCACAAGTACTAAAAAAGCAGGCTAAGCCTGCTTTTTTATAACGTTAACGGATACTAGATGCTTACCCGCTTGTAAGGGCGGTACTCTGCTTTCCAGAAGTTACGCTCAATGCTGGCGCGCAATGCGTCGTCAGACATCTCAAGCGCTAGCCCTTGCTCCATAGCAACTTTACCCACTTCAAAAGCAATCTCACGACTAATTTCAGCAATTGCAGCAAGTGGTGGCAATAGTGAGCCTTGCCCTGTGTTGACTAATGGCGACGCCGCCGCAAGAGCGTTACTTGCAGCCATTAGCATTTCATCACTAATGAGCTTCGCTTTTGAGGCGACAACACCAAGGCCGATACCAGGGAAAATATACGAGTTATTACACTGAGCAATAGGGATGATATTGCCATTGTACTCTACGGGCTTGAACGGACTACCAGTTGCGATAATTACCTCGCCATCTGTCCATTCAATTACTTGCTCGGGGCGCGCTTCAACTTGTCGTGAGGGGTTACTTAACGGGAAGATTATGGGCAATTCACAGCCTTGTTTCATGGCACGGATCACCTGCTCAGTAAACAAGCCTGGCTGACCAGAGACACCAATAAGTACATCTGGTTTCGCGCAATGCATCACATCCAACAGTGACGCGTAATCTCCACTGAATGTCCAATCAGCTAAATCTGCATTTCTCTGCTGAAGCTTTTGCTGAAAGTCGCGTAAACCTTCCATGCCCTCAGTCACCAAGCCAAAGCGGTCAATCATAAACACTTGTTTACGCGCTTGTTCATCAGTAAGGCCTTCAAACACCATTTGCTGAATAAGCATTTCGGCAATGCCACAGCCAGCTGACCCCGCACCCACAAACACGACCTTCATGTCACGCAGCTTTTGCTGCTTGGTTTTACAAGCCGCCAAAATAGTGCCAAGGGTAACGGCAGCAGTTCCTTGAATATCGTCGTTAAAACAACACACGTCGTTACGATAGCGATTTAATAACGGCATAGCGTTAGGCTGCGCAAAATCTTCAAACTGAATCATGACATCAGGCCAGCGTCGCTTCACAGCATTAATGAACATATCAACGAATTCGTCGTATTCTTCCTGTCCAATACGAGGATGGCGCGCCCCCATGTACATTGGGTCGTTTAGTAGCTTTTCGTTGTTAGTCCCTACATCTAACATTACGGGCAATGTGTATGCTGGGCTAATTCCACCACACGCGGTGTAAAGCGAAAGCTTACCAATGGGAATGCCCATCCCCCCGATACCTTGGTCTCCCAAGCCTAAAATACGCTCACCGTCAGTTACAACAATCACCTTCACTTTGCGCTTAGTCGCATTGCGAACAATGTCATCTAGCTGATGGCGCTCTTCATAAGATACGAATAAGCCTCGTGAACTGCGATAAATATCAGAAAACTGTTCACATGCATCACCGACTGTTGGGGTGTAGATGATAGGCATCATCTCATCGATGTGCTTTTGAATAAGACGATAAAATAAGGTTTCGTTGTTGTCTTGAATAGCACGTAAATAAATGTGCTTATTGAGTGATTCATCGAAGCTACTGTATTGCATATAGGCGCGTTCAACTTGCTCTTCAATAGTTTCGTACCGTGGAGGCACAAGACCAGTTAGGTTGAACGCAGCTCTCTCGCGCGCAGTGAAGGCGCTACCTTTATTAAGTAGGGGCGTTTCCAGCAGTGAAGGGCCGGCATGAGGAATATAAAGATATCGCTGTGAATCTTCTGACATTGGTTTTCCGATAATGTGTTCAGGGCAAATACATCGCCTTCGCCTGAAGCAGCACGCACACAGCGTGCTTTTTTATAATTAGAATATTTCTTCTGGCTCTGGCGCAGCAGTCGTATCCTGCGTGGCTGGATCTAACACTTCGTCATCGCGAACGTAAGTAGTTGGCTCAGTACCTTGCAGGAAATATTCGAATAGTGTCGTATGGTCTGTTCGTCTGGTCAACTTTCCACTGGTACGATCAATGCGAACACGCACTATATTCTCTGGTACGGGCATAGGCGTATGCGGTTTACTTTCAAGAGCGTGTTGCATAAATCTGATCCACGCTGGCTCCGCCGCTTTAGCGCCATCTTCAATGCCAATCATGGCGTTGCCTATCCAGTTAAACTTCTCAGGATCCTTATTAATCAAATTTTGATTACGCGTGGCACGTCCTAACTGACGCCCCATATTGTCGAACCCGACCCAAGTTGTTGCCACCAAATCTTTATGGAAGCCGCTAAACCAGGTATCTCGTGAATCATTCGTTGTACCTGTTTTGCCAGCAATATCGGTACGTTGGAGAATGTTACGAGCACGCCAACCGGTACCTAACCAATAGGTCTTCTTACTCCAATTCCCATTTGCTCTAACCGCTGTACGCATCATTTCTGCCACTAAGAAAGCGTTTTGAGCAGTAATAACCTGAGGCGCAATCACTTTTTCTGCAGCTTCGTCATCATCGACGTCGCCAAGTAAAATATCTTGATTTAGTTCAGCGGCAAGTAAGGCTTCAATATCGGCTTCTTCGTCTTCAGGTAGTATTTCTGGATCGCTTTGATTTTCACAACGATTGCACGCCCAAACTGGGTTTGCTTTCCAAAGCTCATCGCCGTTTTCATCAAGCACTTTGCTGATAAAATGAGGGTTTACTAAGTAGCCACCGTTCGCAATGACCGACATACCTCTTACCACTTCAAGCGGCGTGTGCGAACTCGAACCAAGAGACACGGTTTCATCCAGCGGGATATCATCTTTATTAAATCCAAAGCGCGTTAGATAATCAGCCGTTTCTCTAAGACCAACACCGCGGAGTAATCGAACCGATACCACGTTTTTCGATTTACCAAGGGCTTTACGCATTCTGATTGGACCGTCGTATTCAGCCGGCGAATTTTGAGGGCGCCAGGCGACACCTGTAGCGGCATTCCATTGGTTAATAGGCGCATCATTGATAATAGAGGCAAGGGTGTAACCACTGTCTAACGCTGCTGAATAAACGAAAGGTTTGATGTTTGAACCCACTTGGCGCTTAGCCTGGGTAGCTCTATTAAATTGGCTTTGGTAGAAGCTGTAACCGCCAACCACGGCTTCTACCGCGCCGTTTTTCGGGTTAAGTGCAATAAAGGCTCCGCTTACCTCGGGGATTTGCGAAATACGCCACAGCCCTTCTTGCTGCCTGATGTAGACAACCGCCCCTTCTTGAGTAACATCGGACGCGGTTTTAGGGTCACTGCCCTGCCTAAAATCCGTAATATAACGCCTCGCCCAGTCCAAGCCATCCCACTCTACTGTAATGGTTCTTCCGTCAACGGCAAGCACATCGATTGACTGTTCATTTACCTTTGTTACCACAGAAGGTAACAGAGGCTTGATGTGAGGGATTTCTTCAAGCACTCGTATAAGTGATTCATCATCCCACTCTTCACGAGATGTTCTATTGCTTACATCAAAACTTAACGAAAGCTGGGGAATGACGTCATCTTTACCTTCTTGCTTTGGAATATCCCATAGGTACCCCATCGCTCCTTTATAACCATGACGTTCATCGTAATCGTGAAGGTTTCTCACAACCGCTCGTTGCGCGGCTAGTTGAAGGTCAGACGTTGCTGTTGCGAATACTTGGTAGCCTCCAGTTTCCGCTTCTTCTTTTCCATAAATTTCGACCATTTCATTGTAAATGGTGTCAGCCAAATAAGGGGCATCAACTTCAATTTCGGCACCGTGCTTTTTGGCCGTAACTGGCGCATTGGCTGCTTCATCGAACTGCGCTTTAGTAATGTATTCTTCATCTAACATTCGAAGCAGCACAACACGTCGGCGCTCTACAGACCGCTGTGGCCCGCTGATTGGGTTTAGCACTGAAGGTGCCTTTGGAAGACCCGCGATAGTAGCAATTTGGGCTAAAGAAAGCTCGTTAAGCGGTTTGCCATAATACACCTGAGCCGCCGCACCGAAACCAAAAGCTCTATGACCTAACTCAATTTTATTGAGGTATAATTCGAGAATTTCTTGCTTAGAAAGCTCCTGCTCCATGTGCAATGCAATAAATATTTCTTTTATCTTACGAATATAGGTTTTTTCACGGCTCAGGAAAAAGCCTCGCGCCAGCTGCATAGTTAACGTGCTCGCTCCCTGACGTTTTTCGCCAGTTAAGACTAAACTTACTGCTGCACGCATTATACCAATGGGGTCGATACCGTGGTGTTCGTAGAATCGACTGTCTTCGGTAGCAAGTATGGCGTCAATTAATTCTTGTGGAACTTCCTCAAGTTTTACGGGGATCCGCCGTTTAACTCCATACTGCGAAATAAGTTTTCCGTCTTTGGTGTATATCTGCATAGGGGTTTGCAGCCTTACATCCTTAAGTACAGTAACGCTTGGCAGGTCAGGTTTGATATAAAAGTAAATACCTACCAGTGCTGCAAAACCAAGAAGGCCTGATAGAAAACTAAATAAAATAAGTGGTTTAATGTACTTCACTGTAACGGATACCAAGACATTTTGTTGAAATGACGTATATTCTATACGTATGTGTTATCTGTAGAACCATACGCACAATACTAATAGAGTAATATTGTACTTTAGAGCAACTACCTTTGAAACTGGACACTTGCAAATGAAATCGCTGTTTAAAAAAAAGCTGCCGCCCATTGTGGGCTTAGATATAGGCACGCGTCAAATAAAAGCGGTATGGCTAGAACAATCTAAAGACGGGTTCGTCCTTCAAGGGTATGCCTGCGAGCCGATCACTAAAATCGCTTTTTCAGAGCGAGATATCAAAGATTATGAATCGGTAAGCATTGCGCTGAAAAAAATTCGCAAATCTCTGAAGACAAAATTGAAGTTGGCGAATGTTGCGGTGGCAGGAACCTCAGTAATTAGCAAAATCGTATACATGGATCCTGAACAAAACGATTATGATCTTGAAAATCAAATAGAAATTGAAGCTGACAGTCTGATTCCCTATCCTCTTGAAGAAGTGTATTTAGATTTTGAAGAAATGGGGCCAAGTACTACCCATACTGGCAAAGTGAACGTTTTGCTGACCGCTGCTCATAAAGACTTAGTAGATAGCCGGTTGCTGCTTACTAGAGAAGCCAATTTCGAGCCTAAAATTGTTGATATGGAAAATTACGCCATTGGCAATGCGTTAGACTTTTTTCACCCCCCTCAGCCAGAAGATGAGCCACTTTGTTGCATTAATGTGGGTGCCTCGCTACTTCAAATATGCGTGATCAAAAATGGTGACGTAATTTATACAAAAGAGCATGCGTTTGGGCTTAACCAATTAATCAGTGATATTAGTGCCATCCATATGGTAGAACGAGAGGTGGCAGAGCGTCAGCTATTAGACGGCACGCTTTCAGGCAATTGGGTAGAAGATACCCTTCCCATCTTTGCTGCTAACCTTCAGCAGAACATCAACCGGGCGCTGCAGATGTATATGAGCACTCTACATGCACAACGCCCAAGTAAGATTCTATTAAGTGGTGGCGCAGCGACCATCGAACCATTGGTAGAGATTCTGAAACAAGACTTAGGCCTTGAAGTAGATTGCTTTAACCCGTTCAGCAATATGACGATAAACCCAAAACTCGATACGACTCGACTTAGCAAAATTGCACCACAGCTTGCAATTGCAGCGGGTCTGGCGAGCCGGAGCTTTACGCCATGGCACATGTAAATTTACTTCCGTGGCGAGAAAAACAGCGCCAACATCAAAAACAACAATACTTAGTTGGCTTGGTTGCCGTTGCTGCTATCGTAGGCTTAATTTTTTGGTTTATAGGGCAAGCTATCGACCAGCAGATTAATAACCAAAACTCACGTAACCAATATCTTGAACGCGAAATTGCTACTCTTGATGCACAGATCGGCGAAATCAAGAAACTAAAAGACAAAAAGAACGCTGTTGAACAACGTATGGCCTTAATTGAACAGCTTCAGGCCAGCCGTAATGTCGCGCCTATTGTGTTTGATGAACTCGCCAAATTGGTACCTCAAGGGGTGGCGTTTGAATCAATGACAAGAAGTAATAACAGCATCAAAATAGAAGGGATAAGCGACTCTAATAATCGCTTATCAGACTTTATGCGTGCCTTAGATAACTCTAAAGTATTTGTGGGCGCAGAACTCTCTACGATTAAGTCTGACAGTAGTGCGGCAAGAGCTATTAGTAACTTTACCCTTACATTTTCTATCGCGCCGAATGTTGCCCCCCTAAAAAGCGCTAGTAGTGAGGCGCCATAATTATGAAGTTTGACGTTTCGAAACTTAAAGAATTAAACGAACTCGATTTTGAGCAGATTGCTATTTGGCCGAATGAAGTTCGCATTGTCGTTGCTGCATTCGTCGCAATATTAGTAGGCGCCCTTAGCTATTATACGTTGGTAAGCCCAAAGCTCCCTATCAAGGATGCAGCTGAGTTGAAAGAACAAGAGCTTAAGCTGCAGTTTGAAGCGAAGTACCGTATCGCGGCGAATTTAGAAGCTTATGAAGCGCAGCTCGCGAAAATTAAAGAAGATTTTTCTTCCATGCTTAAGAGCTTACCCACCAGTAATGAAACGCCAGGTTTGCTTGACGACATCACTTATGTCGGCACATCGGCAGGCCTGACATTTGAACTACTTAACTGGCAACAAGAAGTACCGAAAGAATTCTATACTGAGCTACCTATAGAAATGGAAGTCAGTGGCGGATATCACAACTTTGGGGAATTCGTGTCTAAAGTGGCGGACTTACCTCGTATTGTTACGCTGCATGACTTTGATATTAAACGGCAAGCAAACGGGCTATCCCTTAAACTTCAAGCCAAAACCTATCGTTCTGAAAACTCCTCGGATTTTGAAGGAGATGAGCAATGATTCGTGTACTTATTTCTCTTTTGGCCTTGTTACTTATTGCGGGCTGCTCGCCAAAACTGAATGACCTTCAAGCCTACACGCAAAGTGTGAAATCGCGTGCGCAGCCTCAAATCGAGCCCTACCCAGAGTTTAAAACCCACCCGCCATTTAGTTATACTGCAAGCGCACTTAGAAGCCCGTTTGACCGCCCGCGCAACAATGCGGCCCCTGTAGCTAAAGCTCGCGTGGAAAACTGTCTACAGCCTAACTTTCAACGTCCAAAGGAAGCCTTGGAGGCTTATGGCTTAGATGCCCTCGCCCTTGCCGGCAATTTTGCGGTTAAAGAAGTGAAATGGGCGTTATTAAAAAGCAACGACGGAGTGTTACATAAAGCGAAAGTAGGGAGCCGTATCGGATTGTTTTATGGCAAAATTATGCAAATTGGCACCGACTCAATTACTATTGAACAACTATTACCTGATGGTGCAGGCTGCTGGCAAAGGAAAACAACAACAATGACTACAGCATCGAAGGCGGGAGAGTAAGCATGGCCGAACGATATATTTTCAACAAATCTCTCAATCGTAGAGCGCCTAGATGGTATTGGCTGGCCTTCGTTGTCGCTGCAATATTTTCATTCGCCTTTCTGGTTTCTCATCCTGTCAAAGCACAGGAACCACTACTGGTAGATCCTAACGCAAAGAGAAATGAAACGGCCCCAGCTACCACCATTACGAATATAGACTTTACCCAAGCGGCAAATAGCACTGCAATTACCTTAGTAGAATTTGTGGGCACAGCACCAAAGGTGCAGCTTATTGAATCTCAAGGAAAGGTGATACTCACACTCACCAATACTGCATTAGCTCAAGATCAGCTAGTAGAGCTAAGCGTGGCGGACTTCGGAACTATCGTTTCGACCATAGAAACCTTTGAAGACGAAAATGCCGCCCGTATTGAGATAAATTACTCAGGTCCAGTTACCGTCAAAAACACGGTGAAAGATAGCGTATTACGCGTAGCAATTTCACCAATGGACAGTGAACAGCAAGAAGCACTTGAGGCAGAGAAGAAATATACTGGCGACCCTATTTCTCTTGATTTTCAAGATGTACCTGTAAGACAGGTTTTGCAAATTATTGCGCAAGTAAATGGCTTTAACCTCGTTACGACTGACACAGTATCAGGCAATGTTACTATCAGTTTATCTGGCGTTCCTTGGGATCAAGCCTTAGATATGATCTTGCGCGTTAAAGGATTAGACAAGCGTTTAGAGGGCAATATCTTGTTGATTGCCCCTGCAGAAGAATTGTCTGCTCGTGAAACTCAAGCGTTGCAATCTAAAAAACAAGTCTCAGATTTAGCCCCTTTGCATACGGTAAATATTTCAGTTAACTACGCTAAAGCCTCTGCATTGGCTACTATTCTAAAATCTACCGAAGGCGGTATTCTTTCCGAGCGTGGCGGCGTTACGGTAGATGAGCGAACCAACACCCTACTTATACGTGATACATTAGCGTCGATTGACGAAGCAAGAAAAACTATCAACGCGTTAGATATTCCAGTTAAACAGGTACTGATTGAAAGCAGAATGGTCACAGTACTTGACAATGTTGACGAACAGTTAGGCGTGCGCTGGGGGTTCAGCGACCGCCAAGATGATAACGGCGTATCAGGCAGCCTCGAAGCAGCCGATACCATTGCCGGAGGCGTGGTGCCTAGCATTGATAATCGTCTTAATGTGAACCTTCCGGTAACCAGCGCTGCGGGAAGCATCGGCTTTCAAATAGCAAGCTTAGTAGACGGCACCATATTAGATCTTGAACTTTCTGCACTTGAGTCGGAAAACAAAGGGGAAATTATTGCAAGTCCTCGTATTACTGTGGCCAACCAACATGAAGCTTACATTGAACAGGGTACGGAAATACCCTATGTGCAGGCAACGTCAAGCGGCGCTACATCGGTTGAGTTTAAAAAAGCGGTTCTATCGCTCAAAGTTACTCCTCATATTACGCCAGATAATCGCATTATTCTGGACTTAGTGGTAACTCAAGATACGCGCGGCGAAACCGTGGCTACATCAACTGGTGATGCAGTTGCTATCGATACACAGGAAATTAAAACGCAGGTATTGGTTGAAAACGGCGAAACCATTGTGCTTGGTGGGATTTTCCAGCAGACAAGTTCTGATGGCGTATCCAAGGTACCTTTATTTGGTGACTTACCTGTTGTGGGTGCCTTATTTAGAAATACGTCACAACTTCAACAGAAGCGAGAGTTACTCATTTTTGTTACACCCAAAATTGTAACTGAACGTCCATAAGAACAGTTTTATCTTCAAAAAACGCGCATCTTAATGCGCTTTTTTTGTTTTTAGACCGTTTTTATCACTAAATTTACAGGTATACGCTATTTGTTAGTAACAAAACTTGCAACGCCTTACGTGAAACTGAGATAATCCCCGCCTCGAAATTTAAGCGAGGTTTAAGGAGTGGTGCTTATTGGAAACTAAATAGGCACGAGTCAATGGGTAGGCTGGTAAGGCAACAGTGCACTGCCCCTAACATGATTAAGTTGTGATATAAGCAAATATGGCTGAAAAACGTAATATCTTTTTAGTTGGCCCAATGGGTGCTGGCAAAAGTACTATCGGTAGACATCTGGCAGACGAACTTCACCTAGACTTTTTTGATTCGGATCAGGAAATTGAGCGCCGTACAGGTGCGGACATCGCCTGGATCTTCGACCTTGAAGGCGAAGATGGATTCCGTAAACGCGAAGAAACCGTCATTAACGATTTGACAGATAAGCAAGGTATTGTACTTGCCACTGGCGGCGGCTCTATTGTAACCAAAGCTGTGCGTAATCGTTTATCTGCCCGCGGCATCGTTGTTTACCTACAAACGACAATCGATAAGCAAGTTGCCCGTACACAACGCGACAAACGTCGCCCTTTACTGCAAAACGAAGATCCAGAGCAAGTACTTCGCGATCTTGCAGAAATGCGCAACCCGCT
Organism: Alteromonas alvinellae; assembly: GCF_902705805.1. Lineage (NCBI taxonomy): Bacteria > Pseudomonadati > Pseudomonadota > Gammaproteobacteria > Alteromonadales > Alteromonadaceae > Alteromonas > Alteromonas alvinellae. The sequence goes on from NZ_CACSIH010000200.1 coordinate 41,026, forward strand.
TTACGAAGAAGTTGCTGATTACATTGTTGATACAGACGACCAAAGTGCACGTGCTGTAGCAAATCAAATTATCAGTAAAATCGGTCTATAAATTAAATATGTATTAGGAGGTGCTACGCCAATGTCAACCTTAACTGTGGAACTTGGAGAACGTAGCTATCCTATACAGATAGAGGCTGGGCTGCTTTCGCAACCCGGTCTTTTTAGTGCCTACATAAAAGGCCCTCTGGCGGTTATCGTAACAAACGAGACCGTTGCGCCGCTTTACTTAGAAACCGCTAAAGCAGCATGTGGTGACGTTCAAGTTGAAACCATTATTTTGCCAGATGGCGAGCAGTACAAGAATTTAGAACAATTCGAAGTAGTCATGACCCGCCTTCTCGAACTAAATGCGGCAAGAGATACAACACTTATTGCCCTTGGCGGTGGTGTGATAGGAGACCTCACGGGCTTTGTCGCAGCAACTTACCAACGCGGTGTGCCTTTTATTCAAGTCCCTACTACCCTGCTTTCCCAGGTAGACTCATCGGTAGGTGGAAAAACCGCGGTAAACCACCCTCTAGGTAAAAACATGATTGGTGCTTTTTACCAACCTGTTTATGTTGCTATCGATACTGACTCGCTGGCGACACTACCGCCACGAGAATTTGCTGCTGGTATGGCAGAGGTTATTAAATACGGCATTATTTACGACGCACCGTTTTTTACGTGGCTTGAAGAAAACGTTAATGCACTTACGTCTCTTGATACTGAAATCCTTACCTACGCTATTTCTCGCTGCTGCGAAATAAAAGCAGATGTGGTTGCGAAAGACGAACGGGAAGGTGGACTGCGCGCTATTCTAAACCTTGGGCATACCTTTGGTCACGCTATTGAAGCTGAACAAGGCTACGGCAACTGGCTGCATGGCGAAGCGGTAGCCGCTGGTACTATAATTGCTTGTAAAGCTGCTGAAGCATTAACATGGTTTGAAGCGTCAGAAACACGACGCGTATCGTCGCTATTTGAAGCATTTGCACTGCCTATTGCAGGGCCTAGTAGCATGACGAAAGACGACTATGTTAAGCACATGAAACGCGATAAGAAAGTGGAAGCGGGCAGTATTCGATTTGTACTTCCTCAAGGCATTGGCAAAGCGGTTGTTACTAAAGACGTCACCGACGCCATCCTTACTGACATTCTCTCTTAGTCAATCGCGTTCACGACAAACTGGCAGCGTGCCCTTTCGTTATTCCCGAGACTTGGGAACTAGTAACAAGGTGCGTTGCTAGACTAGTTTTAAAGCAACGGTGAATAAGGGCAAACTCCCATGCAAAGTGAACTGCATGAACGTTTGGAATATCTGGTCAATTACTCCTCTCAGCTGATCTTTGTCAGCGGTGAGTCTATTGCTCAACAGCAAAAAACCCTTGAAGCCTTTGTCTTCCAACAGCACGACGATACCGAAATTGCGTATTTGACCGCGCAAGATAATATGGAGCCTTCTGACTATCGTAGACAGCTTTGCCGCCAGCTACTAGGTCAAGTAGTGGGAAGCTTTGTTCGCCCCCTCAATGAGTTACTTTCTGATCTGAATAGCCACGAAGGCCCAATTCTAATCGCTATCACCCAAGCCCATAATCTTCCTGATGCACTGTTACAAGAGCTATGGGATTTGGTGTTACAGAGTAGATTTGCTGGCAATAAACAACATTTGAACGTGCTTTTATTTGCCAATAATGAGTGGGCTGAGCGCGCCAAACAATGGCTTCCTGCGAAGAATACTGAAACTCCGCTTATTATTAGTAGCCAATCTGTCATTAGTGAGCAGCCAAATTTCGAGTCAGATCTCGACAAAATGATCGCGTCACGAAGAGAAGCGTTTCAGGCTCACTTAGAAAATAGACAACGTGAAAACACCAAGACATTCACTAACCCACTAAAAACAAAATGGTTTTATTTAGGGGTGGTTCTAGTCTTTCTGGTCACATTCTCAGGCCTTATTTATTGGCAATACGGTGAAAAACTGTCATCTATTTTTTCTCCTATTAGCCAGCAAACACTTGAACCTAAGGAAACTCAGGTTCAACCGGGTTCAGCCTATAATAAGCTAATTGCAGACGGCATTGCTGGTGAAGGCTTCAGTGGCGACGATGAAAAAAGCGGAGAAACCACAGCTGCTGAAATTCAAAATAACGTAAGCGTACAAACCGGTAATGTGGAAATTGTCTCAACACCGACTGCCACGCCTGAGTTACCGAACCAATCAACCCTTGATATGCCAGCTGAAAATGAAATAGCAGCCAATGACTCGCTGATTACTGATTGGGAAAGCGCAGTATCAACATTGCCTGATGCAGGTTCTTCGTCTAAAACAGAAGGCGATAATAGTAATATTACAGCAAGGGCACGAAGCAGTAATTCTTCCTTCGTCGATACTAGTTCAGGTGAAAAAACTGAACAAAGCGCTGATACGGCACTTAGCAGAGAAAATAGGAACCAAACATCACTGCAGCCAAATCAATGGATTAGTGCTAACGATTACGCCATTCAGATGCTAGCGATGAAAAGCGAATCGGTGCTCAATGCATTCTTGCGTGAAAACAATCTTGTAGGTCAAACCCGCATTTATAAAACCGAACGCTATGGTGGCGACTGGTTTGTCGTTGTTTTTCGAGAGGTTTTTTCCTCACTATCACAAGCACAACAGGTACGTGCGGCGCTACCTGAATATCCGGGCAAACAAAATGCGTTTATTAAGCGAGGAAATCAGGTCCTCTCTGAAATAGACAAAGCACAAAATTAAGCCACTTTTCTACACAAACTCTCTTTTAATTTTGATAATTTGCCAAAATTCCATTCTTGCGACACTTGTTGGTTGTCCGTTTTACTGATGAAAGTTACAATCTACCTTTAGTGTGGTGATATCTGATACTGATCAGCATAAAAGTATAAAGACGACCCTTTCCCTTGGAACGGCGGCGCACGGAAAAACCACCGTCTTCATTCCGTCTAGGTAGTAACGTTTAAGCATGATGCAGAAAAAAAACCGGGCCTTTTTAAAATGGGCCGGTGGCAAATACAGCTTGGTTGAGCATATTCAGGCCAGATTACCGCAAGCTAACAAACTTATAGAACCGTTTGTTGGAGCCGGCTCTGTATTTCTGAATACGCAATACAAACGTTACCTGCTTAATGACATAAACCCTGATCTCATTAATCTATACAACTTCTTAAAAGCGCAACCCGATGCGCTGATTAACGACGCTCGAACTTTTTTTGATGGGAGTCGCAATAAAGAAAAGATGTACTACGACTTGCGTGAGGAGTTCAACGCAACGAAGGATGAATACTACCGAGCTATTCTTTTTCTTTATTTAAATCGTCATGGTTACAATGGTTTATGTCGCTATAGTCTTCAAGGCCGTTTCAATGTGCCATTTGGGCGCTATAAAAAACCCTATTTCCCTGAAGACGAGATGTTTGTGTTTTCTGAAAAATCACAAAAGGCTACGTTTACGTGTCTACCATTTGAAAAAGTTTTTTCAAGAGCTAGGCGAGGCAATGTCATTTACTGTGATCCTCCATACGCACCTATTAGCAAAACAGCAGCGTTTACTAGCTACGCGGCGCGAAGCTTTGGGCAAGAGTCACAAGAGAAGCTGGCTGAGCTCGCTACCCGAGCGTCTAAAAAGCGTGGTATCCCAGTATTGATATCGAATCATGACCTACCGCTCACGCGCGCCTTATACCAGGGCGCAGACTTTAGTATGCTGTCGGTTAAGCGCTCAATAAGTCAAAATGGTGCGAAGCGGCAGCCTGTGGATGAAATACTTGCTTATTTTCCACCCGCCAAAGTCGTTCCCAAACGAAACACGCATAAAAAAAAATAGTTCAGCGCCCGTAAGCTTGATGACGAACATAAAACTGAAAGAAAGGTTAGAAAGCATTCATTCGCAATGCTGACGAGTCTGAGTTCATCTAGGTAGTGTATAGGTCTAGCTCGGGTTTAGCCTGCATACCATCTGACAAACATAAAAAGCGAAACGACGAATACCCCAACTAAAATAACGCCAATAATAGCAAAACTAATAAAGGTACCTTTAGTAAAGTCCCGTTCATAGTTTTTGTGGCTTTGCACGCCGAATAAGCTTGCTACTACACTACCTAGAACTGACCAGAAACCAGTACCAGATTGCATCACGCCGCCCCTATGAATCGTTTGAAGGTGAGGTGAAATCTCGATTACCATCGTCGCTATGAAGCAACTCTAGTAAGTCTAAAAAGTGGAATTGAAAAGACGGTGATTTACCTGCTATCCACGATAGCCAACTAACTTCTTCCACTCCCTCTTGATGACGGGCGCATTGATTTTGAATGTGGCTTGCTGGCAACTTGGGGTTAAATTCAGTAACAGGTTGGAATTCGCAAACAGACGAACGAGAGCTTGGCGGGTTTGTAACAGCCACACTAACCAGGGCGACGGCTCCACAAATCGCAAAAAAAGGAAGAACTTTCATCCTGAACACCCCTTACACTCGTCTAAAAAGTAGTCTCATTATAATCAAAAGTAGGTAACGAACAAGTTAAAAATGCGTTGCTTTAAAAATGAAAAGCCTAATATATATTAGGCTTTTATTACTCAACGTTTAAGTCAAGAGGCCTGTCCGTTGACCTCTCCCTATAATTTTAGAGTTCGAAATCTACTGAATAACCTACAGTGAATTTCAACTCGTCGTTATCTAATGCGTCAGCTCCAACATCATCTAGGTTAGTGCCGGTCACTGCAAAGCTAAAACCGTCTTTAGCAATAGTTACGCCGTAATCAGCATAGCTATCAGTACCGTCGCCAAAGTTAAACGCATCAACAAAGTCACCGCTGTGATAACCAGCGTGTAGAGTCAACTCAGTGCCGTTCAAAATCTCTGTAGTATAGTCAAGAGATGCGTAGTAAGCCTGGCCAAAGCCGAAATCTTGACCTTCTGCTTCGTCAGCTTCGGTGTGCGCTAGTAGGTAAACTGTTACGCTTACACCACCCATGCCAACTGAGCCGTAGATTTCTGCGAAATCAAATTCTGCTTCAGCGTCGTAGTTGTAGTACAGGTAACCGAAGTCATAAGCAATACCATCAGACTCGCCCGAGTAGCCAAAATATACGTCATGCTCGTATGAGTAAATATCATCTGATGCATAGCTTACGTTCGACGCCCATGTACCTGCATAAAAACCACTTTCGTGCGCATAGTCGATACCGCCTTGAACAGCAGCTTCGTTTACAGTTTGGGTTAGACCACGCCAAATGTAATTGCTGGTCGCGCCAGCATTCGCAGTAAATTCACCCTCTGCATAGCTAGGCATAGCAGTTAGTAAACACGCTGAAGAAATAGCAGCGGCAAGTAGAGTTCTTTTTGTAGATGTTTTCATGTGTGTTCTCCAGTCAAATTCAAACTTGTTGTAATTCGTTTTTTTCTGTCTGTGTTTTCTTTTTGGACTGGGTAACGCAAAGTTGATGCCCATTTATGGTTCATCAAAAAAGTCGACCGAAATAAATTTAAAACATTGAAAAATAATGACTTATTTAAGTGCAATCTCACATCCACAGTTTTTGGACGATCCAATAAACGAACAATAACGCACCAATAAAACGCAACCTCACCAAAGTTGGGCAGCACCGTAAACTAAGGTTACTGGTCTTAAATTTCTGTGAAATTAACCTTGTTGCGTCCTTTACATAGTAAAGAAGCGTGGTTTTGGGTAAACTTTCGCAACCTCAAAACGTAAGTGGCAACGCACCTTGTTGTTTTTGATTTAAAGGACATGTAATGAAACCATTTTTAATCGCCCCATCAATACTGTCTGCTGACTTCGCTAGGCTAGGTGAAGACGTAGAAAACGTGTTAGCCGCTGGCGCCGATGTGGTGCATTTCGATGTAATGGATAACCACTATGTGCCAAACCTTACGTTTGGGCCGATGATTTGCGAAGCGTTGAGAAAATACGGCATTACTGCACCTATCGATGTTCACCTTATGGTAAAGCCGGTAGATGACCTCATTGAGAAATTCGCTAATGCTGGCGCAAGCTATATTAGCTTTCATCCAGAAGCGTCAGAGCACATCGACCGCTCTCTTCAGCTTATTATTGATGCAGGCTGCAAACCGGGTTTGGTATTCAACCCGGCCACACCACTGCACTACCTTGACCACGTTATGGATAAACTGCACCACATTCTTATTATGTCGGTGAATCCAGGCTTTGGTGGTCAAAAATTTATACCTAGCACATTAGATAAGGTACGAGCAGTAAAACAGCGCGTACTAGAAAGCGGCTACGATATACGAATTGAAATTGACGGTGGTGTCAAAGTCGATAACATTCGCGAAATAGCAGAAGCGGGAGCAGACATGTTTGTGGCTGGTTCGGCGATTTTTTCTCAACCCGATTACAGTGATGTCATTGCACAAATGCGCGATGAGCTTTCATCGTTATCAAAAGCTTAATTTTTAACAGAATTTAACGTATTACAGGTAAAAAGAAATGAGTAATAAATCCGTTGTATTAAGTGGCTGTCAGCCTTCAGGACAACTTACCCTTGGAAACTACATGGGTGCACTTAAGCAGTGGGTTTCCATGCAGGACGATTACGACTGTCTATACATGATTGTCGATTTACATGCGATCACCGTAAGACAAGATCCGAAGCAACTTGCAGAAGCTTGTTTAGACGGCCTTTCTCTTTATCTAGCCTGCGGCATTGATCCGCAAAAGAGTACGCTATTTTTGCAATCTCACGTACCAGAGCATGCACAGTTGTCGTGGGTGTTAAATTGTTATGCCCAAATGGGCGAACTAAATCGCATGACGCAGTTTAAAGATAAGTCTGCGAAAAATGAGAACAACATAAACGTAGGCTTGTACAGCTACCCTGTACTTCAAGCAGCAGATATCTTGCTTTATCAAGCCGATAAAGTACCTGTGGGTGAAGATCAAAAACAGCACCTTGAGTTAACACGCGATATAGCAACGCGAGTAAACAACTTATACGGCGACGTATTCCGCTTACCAGACCCTTATATTCCAGAGTTCGGTGCGCGTATCATGAGCCTGCAAGAGCCAGAAAAGAAAATGTCTAAATCAGACAACAACCCAAATAACTTCATTGGTTTGCTGGAAGAGCCGAAAAAGCTGGCTAAGAAGATTAAGCGCGCGGTCACAGACTCTGACGAACAAGCCAACATTTACTTCAACCCGACAGAAAAACCAGGCGTATCAAACCTACTTACTTTACTTTCTCTCGCTACGGGTAAATCGGTAAAAGATCTAGAGCCTGAATATACCGATAAAATGTACGGTCACTTAAAAGGTGACGTAGCAGATGCGGTAGTTTCGTTACTTGAGCCTATTCAAACTCGCTATGCTGAAATTCGCGCAGATAGAGCATATCTAGATGACGTTATGCGCCAAGGCGCTGAAAAAGCATCAGCACGTGCGGCAGAAACGTTGGCAAAAGTTTACAAAGCCGTCGGCTTCATCCCAAAGCCATAAACCGTTGCTTTAGGGCTTAAAATACTAACAGCATGAAGCGTTGATAAAGCGCTTCATGTGTAAAACCCCCATACTTCAGAAATACCAAGGATTAGCACTGCTGTGTTGCTGTTAATTGATAACTTCGATTCGTTTACTCACAATCTTGCTCGCTATTTTACAGAGCTCGGCGCAGACGTCGAAGTTGTGCGAAACAATGCTCTCAGCATCGACGATATTTCGCATATAGCCCCTTCTCATCTTGTTATTTCGCCGGGACCTTGCACGCCTAACGAAGCAGGTATCAGTCTAGCTGCGATTAAACACTTTGCTGGCAAAATGCCAATACTGGGCGTTTGCTTGGGTCATCAAGCAATTGGCCAAGCATTCGGCGCTGAAGTGGTTGGCGCACAAGAAATTAAACACGGTAAAGTGTCAGTATTATCACACGGCAATACGGCCTTATTTAACGGGCTACCTAGTACGTTTAACGTAACTCGTTACCACTCCCTGGTCTTAAACCCTACCTCTTTACCGCCATCGCTACGTGTTGATGCTTGGTGTGAAACGGCTCAAGGCACGAAAGAAATTATGGCGGTTTCGCACATCCACTACCCGATTTGGGGGGTACAGTATCACCCGGAGTCACTACTTACCGAACACGGCCACAATGTGCTTGATGCCTTTCTTCGTGTTAAAACGGTTTAAGTTAGCGAGTTTAGTGCCGATACTTAAAATGCTTAAAGCTTACGCTTGAAGACCGGTAAAACTCGCAATTCACTGATTTTTCGTTTAACTTTTCATAAACTAATTTAGTCACTGTACTGAATTAACGTAATGTCGAGAACTGCATAAGCGATATCAAAAGTTGCCGAGCGAATAAAACACTTTCAAGTTGTAGCTATTATTTCCACCATTAGCATTGCGAAAGTTATAAGGCCCTGATGTACGATAATATAGCCGTTCACCAAAAAGTTATGAGCAGGAGTGCTTTTAAAATGACAATGGGGGCAACCACATCGCCCACGATAGATGATCGTTTCGAAAATATGGTCATATCACCCGAACGCGTTCTTGAAATGCTAGGAAAGCGCAAGGTGGGTCAAGTTAGCTTCGAACAGTCAGAGCAAGGAGACGCGCGCAGACTTTTACTCCACGTTGAGAAAGTTGCAATTGAAAATAAGCGCCTGCAAGAAAAAACCGAAGCCTCTTACCTGGAATCTGTGAGTCATCATCTTCACGAAATTTTGCTTGGTGAACTGACTGAGCAACTGAGTTATACCGACGAACTCGTTCAGAACGTGCTTAACTTACCTGAAAATATCGGCGAACTTTTAGATGCTCTATCGGTAAAAGCATGCTCGGTTTCAAAGTTAGAGCCTATAGCCGCCACCATGCCATGGCTTTATGACGAATTGATAGTTGTTGTAAATACGCCCCAATTCAGACGCAAAGATTCGCGAGGACGGATAATCGTCGTTGAGACGTTGCGCACTGCTTTAAGCTTTTTGGGAATAGAAAACTTGCGCACGCTGATACCTTCATTGATATTAAAGCGCGCTATGCCTCAAATTACTGATCCTTACCCGCTTATCAAGCAAAAGCTAACGCATTACTCAACAGGCGTTGCGCTTACTGCAAAACGCCTAGCTGCAATGAGTGACTTAAATAAGAATCAAGCCTACACGCTAGCAATGATAAGTAATTTAGGCCGCTGTGCTGTAACACGACTTTATTTCAAACTGTTCGATAAGATCCAACTGCATTTACTACAAGAGTGCCAGAAAGACAAAGAGCAAAAGCGTCATGAGGCTTTATTAAAAATTGCGCCGTCGGCCAACCATCTTATCGCTCTGCAACAAGAATTCGCTGATGCGGTGAGTGCAGACATCTTAGAATGGATGCACTTCACACGCCTCCCCATTGCACAGCCAATGCGAGACTGCGCCGATAAGCAGCCCAGTCAACCCAAAACCTTGAGTAAAATACTGCATCAAGCGCGAACTTACACACAAATAAGAATGCTACATCAGCTGAAACTCGTCGACATTAAAGAAGTAAAACCGCTTTTTTCTGAGCAGCGCTATCCTGCGGGTGCACTTGAGAAACTCAAAAGCATGGATATTTTCACTCTTCCGTTGGTAAAAAACGAGGATGAAAGATAGGCTCAGTTTGCTTTTTTTACTCATTTAGACCAAATTACGAGCATAAAAATAAGGCAAACCTTAAATATTTTGTGGATATTCATGCACTCGTTATGCACCTAGTCTAGCAGTCATATTAAATACACTGAATTATTGACTATTACTCAACGACTCGACTGGTTTTAGCGCTACTGAAAGGTAACTTGAGTATCGTCTACTACAGCACGAAAATTATCGTGAAGCATAACAAAACTCCCAAGCGGCGCTTTTCTTGGCGTAAAAAACGATTATTACTAATCGATATAGACCAGTAGTTAATAGTTATTCACTTTTCCTGCAAATTAAGCCACAGTCCTTATAAATAAAGGGCTACAGCCCTTTACATAGAAGACAAATGTTAAAAAAAATGGCATACTGTAAAACAAATCCGATTAGTTTTTACGCGTCCAGTTGATGCTTTTTGTCACTCGGAGTACGAACAAAACGTACTCGTTGATTCTACAAGCAAACTCACATTGTGTGATTGGCGCCCAACGCAGAGGTAACAAAGATGAACGTAACTCGCGCTACATTTGATGATGTAATGGTTCCTAACTATAACCCAGCAGGTATGGTACCTGTTCGAGGTGAAGGTTCGCGCGTATGGGATCAAGATGGAGCTGAGTACATCGACTTTGCAGGCGGTATTGCGGTAAACGTTTTAGGTCACTGCCATCCAGAATTAGTTAAAGCTCTCAATGAACAGGGCAGCAAGCTTTGGCACTTAAGCAACGTGTTCACTAACGAACCAGCCCTTCGTCTCGCTAAGAAACTTAACGATGCGACATTCTCTGACAAAGTTTACTTCGCAAACTCAGGCGCAGAAGCGAACGAAGCAGCATTGAAGCTAGCTCGTCGCTGGGCGCTGGACAAGCACGGTGAAGAAAAAAACCAAATCATCGCTTTCAACAAAGGTTTCCACGGCCGTACCTTCTTTACCGTAACAGTAGGTGGTCAAGCTGCTTACTCTGACGGTTTTGGTCCTAAGCCAGGCGCTGTTGACCACTGTGACTACAACGATTTAGCGGCCTTTGAAGCGCTAATTTCTGACAAAACCTGCGCGGTAATGATGGAACCGCTTCAGGGTGAAGGCGGTATTATTCCACCTGATGTAGATTTCGTAAAAGGCGTTCGCGAACTTTGTGACAAGCACAACGCATTACTTATTTTTGACGAAGTTCAGTCGGGTGTTGGTCGTACTGGTCACCTTTATGCCTACATGGGTCTTGGCGTAACACCTGATATCCTAACAACCGCAAAATCTCTTGGTGGCGGCTTTCCAATTGGTGCCATGCTTACCACAGCAGACATCGCTGCACACCTTAAGCCAGGTACCCACGGTAGTACTTACGGTGGTAACCCACTAGCCTGTGCTGTTGCGGAAAAAGCGTTAGATATCGTGAACCAACCAGAAGTGCTTGAAGGTGTACTTAAGAAAGAAGCCCTATTCCGTGAACTACTAGGTGCTATCAATGAAAAGTACAACGTATTTGAAGAAGTACGTGGTCAAGGCATGCTGTTAGGTTGTGCGTTAAATGAGAAATACCAAGGCCGTGCACGTGACTTCATGATGGCTGCAACGAAAGAGAACCTTATGTGTCTTGTTGCTGGCATGAACGTTATTCGTTTTGCACCTTCACTGGTTATTCCTGATGAAGACATCAAAGAAGGTCTTGCACGTTTTGAACGCGCCGTAGCTGCCGTTGTAAACGCCGAATAATTACAACACGAGTAGCGAACATGAATATCATTCGCCCTATCACGAAGGCCGACTATAACGCGCTTAAAGAAATCGCCGTTGAATCAGGTATTGGCTTTACGTCTTTACCTGTCAACGACGAGTTGCTGCAGCGTAAAATTGATCGTGCAGAAACTGCGTTTAACAAACCAAACGTAACCGAACCTGGCGATGAGTCATACTTGTTTGTAATGGAAGATACCACTACCGGACAGGTAGTGGGAACAACAGGTATTGAAGCGGCTGTTGGTATAGACGATGCGTTCTATCATTACCACCTAAGCAAAGTAGTGCACGCATCGCGCGAGCTTAACATTCACAACACGGTAGACATTCTAACTTTTTGTAATGACTACACCGGTGTTACTGAAATATGTACTCTGTTTCTTCGCGAACAAGCCCGTGGCGGCATAAACGGCCGCTTCCTTTCAAAGGTTCGATTCTTGTTCATGATGGAGCACCGTGAACGCTTCTCAGAGACAGTTATTGCTGAAATGCGCGGTGTGAGTGACGAAGAAGGACGCTCACCGTTTTGGGAGTGGTTGGAAACCCATTTCTTCTCTATGGATTTTCCTACTGCCGACTACTTAACTGGCATTGGTAATAAAGTGTTTATTGCTGAACTTATGCCTAAGTACCCAATATATGTAAATCTGCTTAGCAAAGAAGCGCAAGAAGTCATTGGCGAAGTCCATGACAAAACACGCCCTGCTCTTCAGCTTCTTGAAGAAGAAGGCTTTTCTTGCCGCGGCTACGTAGACATTTTCGACGCAGGCCCGACGGTAGAAGCAAACTTAAGCCACATCCGCACGGCTCAATCGAGTTTAAAACTGCCTGTAGTGATTGACGATAGCGCTGCTGCCCAAGGGCAAACGCACTACATCATTAATACATCAGTATCTGATTTTCGTGCAGTTGCCACCGAGATGACGGTAAGCGAAGAAAAGCAAGTTGCCGTACTATCTCTCCAAGCCGCTGCTGCATTGAATGTCAAAGAGGGAGAGCACGTTCGCTTCGCCCCCGTTACATTCAGAGATTAAAAGGACACCCACTATGCTACATACACATTTTATCAACGGTGAATGGGTTGCCGGACAAGGTCATGACTTAACGTCAGTTGATCCTGCAAAAAACGAAGTAATTTGGGAAGGTAAGTCTGCGACAGCCTCTCAAATTGATGACGCAATTAACGCTGCTCGTGCTGCACTTGTAGCATGGAGCATGAAAACCGTTGAAGAGCGTCTTGAAATTATTAAGGTTTATGGCACTAAGCTAGAAGAAGCTAAAGTACACCTTGCCAAAGTTATGGCTAAAGAAACGGGCAAGCCAGAGTGGGAAACTGCCACTGAAGTTGGTGCCATGATGGGCAAAATTGGTATTTCTGAAAAAGCCTATTTTGAACGCACGGGTAACGTCGAAAACCCAATGCCGGTAGGTAAAGCCTTCATTCGACACAAGCCTCACGGCGTTGTTGCTGTATTTGGCCCCTACAATTTCCCTGGCCACCTGCCAAACGGACACATTGTTCCAGCCCTTATTGCAGGTAACACAGTTGTGTTTAAACCAAGCGATTTAACGCCTATGGTTGCACAAGAAATGGTGAAGCTATGGGATGCTGCTGGCCTGCCAGCGGGTGTACTCAACCTAGTACAAGGTGAAGTTGAAACAGGTAAGGCATTGGCGTCGCATAACGACATCGACGGCCTTTTCTTTACGGGCAGTTCGCGTACTGGGAAAATCTTGCACGAGCAGTTCGCAGGTCACCCAGGTAAAATCTTGGCCCTTGAAATGGGTGGTAACAACCCGTTAATCGTAAAAGATGTAGCTGACGTTGATGCTGCCGTACATGACATCGTTCAGTCTGCTTTCATTACTTCCGGTCAGCGCTGTACGTGTGCACGTCGCCTATTCTTACCAGCCGATGCACAGGGTGATGCAATCCTTGCTCGCTTAATCGAAGTGACCAAGAATATTAAGGTGGGTGATTATGACGCTGAAGATCAACCATTTATGGGCGCAATGATCTCAAGCAATGCCGCTGCTCTTATGGTAAAAGCACAGCAAGAGCTTGAAAACCTTGGTGGTAAAGTACTAGTTCGCCTTGAACAAAAAGACGAGAACAAAGGTTTTGCTACCCCAGGCATTATTGATGTTACTGACATGCTTGCCTCACTGCCTGACGAAGAACACTTCGGTCCACTGCTAAAAGTGATCCGTTACAGCGATTTCGACGCTGCGATTGAAGAAGCTAATAACACTAGCTTTGGCTTGTCAGCAGGTCTTCTTGGCGACAACGAAGAAGATTATCGCTACTTCTTCGCACGCATTCGCGCGGGCATCGTAAACTGGAATAGACCTATCACGGGTGCTAGTAGTGCTGCGCCGTTTGGTGGTGTGGGCGACAGTGGTAACCACAGAGCAAGCGCGTTTTACGCAGCCGACTACTGTGCATACCCAGTTGCATCAGTTGAACTTGATAAAGTTACTATGCCAGGCAAATTAAGCCCTGGTTTGTCGATGTAACTTAAGTTTTTCACGTTATAAAAAGGCCGATGCAACTTTTGTGTCGGCCAGTTTAGTACCAACCCTATACGAACTATTCGTTTTAAAATAGTCAACGACAGAAAGGACCCTACTACCATGCATAGCAACATCGATACGTTGTTTAGCAACATGTGGGACGATTACGTTACCATCACTCCCTCAGCGCATAAAATTCATGCACTATTAGCGGGTGAAGAAAACACGAACGACATCGTTAACGACCATGTAGCTTTTCGAACTTTTGCTCTTGATAAAACCCGCTTAGACAAGCTTGCTGCGCACTTCTTAGCATTGGGTTATGAAGCTAAAGGCGACTATGACTTTGAAGCGAAAAAGCTTACTGCAAAGCATTTCGAGCACCCTGACGATACTAAACCAAAAGTATTTATTAGTGAGCTTCGTGTAAATGAGCTTTCTGAAACTGCTCAAGCAATTATCAAGAAGATGCTTGATCAAATGCCTGAGTCTGTAGTGGATGCAGATAACTTCTTGTACTCGGGTAAACATTGGGACGTTACTAAAGCAGAATACGACACACTGCTTAACGAATCAGAATACGCGGCGTGGATGGCGGCATGGGGCTTCCGTGCTAACCACTTTACGGTAAGTGTTAATCACTTAACCCGTACTGACGAGCTTACCGACGTAAACACATTGCTTAAAGAAGCAGGCTTTGTGCTGAACACCTCAGGTGGCGAAATTAAAGGTGGGCCAGACGTATTTTTAGCGCAATCATCAACGATGGCTGACCGTGCTGACGTAGCGTTTAGCGACGAGACTGTGGCAATTCCAAGCTGCTTCTACGAGTTTGCACAACGCTATGAAATGCCTGATGGCAAGCTTTACAAAGGCTTTGTTGCCGCATCGGCAGATAAAATCTTTGAAAGCACCAATGCTAAGTAACGAGTTTGCTTAGTCATTAAAAAAGCCCGATAGGGCTTTTTTTGTTTATGCTTAGCTGAAGACATTACCGATTAGGCTCAGTAGTATGCCTTGCCAAGAACTGATCGTAAGGCATTGGTTTATCGAAGTAAAACCCCTGCATTAGCTGAATATCGGCCTGCTCCATGAAAGGCAAATAAGACTCCAACTCTACGCCTTCAGCCACCACATCTATTTGCAAACTCTTTAACATGGCTATCAAACCATTAAATAGCGCATTGGCTTTGCTATCTTGGTGAATACCCTGAATTAAGCTTTTATCCACCTTAACCACTTCAAACTGGAAACTTCGCAAGTAGCTAAGAGATGAAAAGCCACTGCCAAAATCATCCAGAGACAGTCTAAACCCATGATCTCTCAACGTGTTTAATGCTCTAAGTGCTGATTTTTCATCGCGAATAAAGACCGACTCAGTGAGCTCTAGTTCAATAAATTCGGGAGACACATCATTATCCATACAGATAGACATTGCCTGATTTGGAAATTCTGGGTCAAGCATCTGATTAGCGCTGATATTCACAGACAAAGGAATGGCATCACCCTGCTGCGACTCCATTATTGAAATGTAATCACATGCCGCTTCCAGCGCTTGAAGGCCTATGGCACTGTCTAGCTTGTACTCTTCTGCTATAGGAATAAACACTGCTGGCGATACAACACCGTGCAAGCCTGAAATCCAGCGACACAGTACTTCACCGCCCTTTAACTCGCCGTTTAGATCGTATTTACCCTGAATATAGAAATCGAGAAGGTGGTTCTCTACCGTTCTGCGCAAGTCATTCACCATACTGACCTGCTGGGTCATGCTCTCATAGAGACCTGACTCGTAAATAAACGCCTGACCTTTACCCAGCTCTTTCGCACGGTACATTGCGGCGTCGGCACACTGCACCAGGCTTTCTAGGTTATCACTATGTTCTGGAAATTCAGCAATACCAATACTGGCAGACAGCCTAAGCTCCGACGTTTTTACGGTTATGGCGTCTTCTTCTATCTGGCTGATAAGCCGCTCAGAGCGTTCAGCAATTTCCTCAACATTCTGATTAGGCAATACGGCAATAAACTCATCACCACCCCACCTGCCGACTTCCCCTATCGGGCCGAATATGGCAGTAAGGAGCGCTCCTACGCGCTGAAGCTCAATATCCCCTCTTTCATGCCCTGCGTTATCGTTAATTGCTTTGAACCCGTCCAGATCAATAAAGACCAAAATAAAGTGCTGTTCTTTTTGTACTAACCCGGAGATGGACTCACGCAGCGAATTGCGATTGGAAAGGCCGGTTAACTCATCGTGCAATGCCAGTTGACGTAGTTTAGCTTCGTTGCGTTTTCTATCGCTGATGTCGCGCATTGTAGCAATTAAATAAGATGACGTTTGCTGGTAGGTCTCAAACAGAGCCACCGAGATATCGACAACCTTAATTTCGCCGTTTTGCGTCTTCACTTTCGACTCGAAGCGAATTTGTTTATCAAGCGCCAACTGCACTTTATCGACTTTCTCAGCAATGAATATTTGGTTGAAATCCAAACCAATGCATTGCTCTTTAAAAGGCGCAGCAATCAGCTGAATATATGCATCGTTACATTCTGTGATAACAAGATCAGGTGAGAGTACTAACATGGGCTCACGTGAGCTCGCAAAAGCAGAGGCCATTAAGTGAAACGATTGTTCAGCTTTTCGCTGTTGAGTAATGTCTTTTGTGGTACCAACAATTTGAAGCGCTTCACCCGCTTTTCCACGCTTTAGCACGCGCCCGCGCAGCCTTACCCACTGAAAATCGCTGTCGAGCTTTAAGCGAAAGGAAAACTCTATACGGTCACGATTGCCGTGTAGCGCCATGCTCCAGTGAAACTGCAGGCCGTCTAAATCGTCCTCATGTACCCGCTCTAGAAGCTCAATTAAGGTGCCTGACCAGGTAGATACACTTTCAGAATGTAGTGAGAATGAGCGAAATTCCATAATGTCATTCTCTGCCTCCCAATTCCAAAAAGACTCCTGCGACGCCCATAGTGCAAGTTCCAAATCTTTCTGAGCACTTTGGCTTTTTTGAAGCGTAGCATACAAACTTTGCGTCTTTTCTCTCAGCAAAGCTTCGGCTTGCTCTCTCGCATTTCGCTCTCGCTTTAAACGCCTTTCAAGTAACGCAGCACGGTCGCTACCAGAAGGCGTGCTATGCGTTGTTCCATCTGACATAACATGCCTCCGTTAAACGAGAGATATACTAAATTCGTAGGTATGAGGCGTATCTAGTTGATGGGTTTCCCTTTCCAGGGTGCAGTTGTAATGAGCTGCGGCTGCGTCCATCAAGCCTTCTGCTAAAGGATATAATTCTCTTTCAGAATAATACTGTAAGCGCATGGTGTTATCGGTTCTGGATATCACCGTAAATCGGGGTAGGTCGGCGTCTGGGTAGAGCTTCTTAACCTGAACATGAATGTCGCCGTCCAAGTGCTCCAGCATATCCAACATGCCTTCTGTATTGGCTAGCACGTCGCCATGTACTGCACCTAACTTACCAAATAAGTAATAGCCAAAATCGTAGAGTAGCTCGTTAGCTGACTTACCCGTTTTCTCCACCAGCACACCTAACAGGCGTTGCATTTGTTCAAACGGGTAATAGCCCACTGCGGTATAAGCGCCGTCGTTTTCTAACCCAGCTTCCATGATGACATCGTCAGCAAACTCAGGAGAAACTTTCTCCTCGAGCATATCGATTAACGATGTAAAAACTATGCCTAGCATGTAAATTCCTCATCTAATCCCTTTTTGAGTGTAGTTCACCTAAGCATAAGAACAACTTAAACTTTATGACAAATCTTCAGTTGCTTCATCTTTGCTAGGCAGCACGATTTCAACCGTATCAACTCGCTGCAATCCTCGCGGCAATTTATTCCCTCTCCTGCCTCTCTCTCCCTTATAATGAGTGAGGTCGTCAGCGGTAAGTGTCATATTGCGTTTACCTGCACCCACTTTTATAGCCGCACCATCAGGTACAACAGCAAGCACCTTCACATACTCTTCACGAGACTGTGATTTTGCAGAAGGAATATTGATAAGCTTGTTCCCCTTGCCTTTACCTAAACTTGGTAAATCGCGCAGTGGGAACATGAGCATGCGACCTTCATTAGAAATACTTAGGCACCAATCGGAGTCTGGGTTGGTCACTGGCATGGGTTTCATTACTTTTGCAGCAGTAGGTAAGGATAAGTAAGCCTTACCGGCCTTGTTCTTACTTACCATGTCTTTAAAGGTGCCGACAAAACCGTAACCGGCATCAGAACCTACTAAGAATTTGCTTTCATCTTGCGCCATAATGACGTGCTGGAAGGACTCGCCCCCCACAATGCTAAAACGCCCTGTTAGCGGTTCTCCCTGACTTCGTGCAGACGGCAACCCGTGAGCGTCACAAGAGAAAGTGCGACCAGAACTGTCCATGAACACGGCCGGCTGGTTACTTTTGCCTTCAGCGCTGGATAAGTAGGCATCACCCGCTTTGTAACTTAAACCTTCCGCATCAATATCGTGACCTTTCGCACAACGTGCCCAGCCTTTTTCTGAAAGTACTACCGTTACTGATTCAGCAGGCACCAACTCTTTTTCAGACAAGGCTTTAGCTTCGCCACGCTCAACAATTGGCGAGCGTCTATCGTCACCATATTTTTCAGCGTCTGCAAGAATTTCTTTTTTGATAAGCGTTTTAAGACGGCGATCTGAACCAAGCAACTGCTGTAGCTTGTCACGCTCTGCGGCAAGTTCGTCCTGCTCGCCTTTAATTTTCATTTCTTCCAGTTTGGCTAAGTGACGAAGCTTAAGTTCGAGAATAGCTTCAGCTTGCTTATCACTTAATCCGAAACGGGACATTAATTCAGGTTTTGGTTTATCGTAAGTACGAATAATTTCGATGACTTCATCGATATTTAGAAACGCAATCAACAAACCTTCTAGAATATGCAGGCGAGCTAACACTTTGTCTAAGCGGTACTGCAAACGACGCGTTACCGTATCTTTGCGATACTGCAACCACTCAGACAAGATGGTACGCAAGTCTTTAACCTGCGGACGGCCGTCTAGACCAATCATATTCAGGTTAACGCGATAGTTTTTCTCAAGGTCGGTAGTTGCGAATAAATGCTGCATTAATTGGGTGACATCAATGCGGTTTGAGCGAGGCGTAATCACCAAACGGGTTGGATTTTCATGATCCGATTCGTCTCGAAGATCGCTTACCATCGGTAACTTTTTCGCCTGCATTTGCGCGGCAATTTGCTCTAGTATCTTGGCACCAGACGCTTGGTGTGGCAAGGCAGTTATAACAACGTCACCGTTTTCCTCGCCATATACTGCACGCATTTTTATCGAGCCACGGCCAGTTTCGTAAAGTTTTTGAATATCAGCCTTTGGCGTAATAATTTCAGCTTCGGTAGGATAGTCAGGTCCACTAACGTGTTCTAGCACATCGCTAAGTTCGGCTTTGCTGTTATCCAGCAACATAGCGCACGCATTAGCCAGCTCTCTTACGTTGTGCGGTGGAATATCGGTCGCCATGCCCACTGCGATACCTGTCACACCATTTAAGAGAATATGAGGTAAGCGGGCAGGTAGAACACTAGGCTCTTCTAACGTACCATCGAAGTTTGGTACCCAGTCTACAGTACCTTGTCCAAGTTCATTCAGCAGCACTTCAGAGAAGCGCGAGAGCTTAGCTTCCGTATAACGCATGGCAGCAAACGATTTCGGATCATCCGGCGCACCCCAGTTGCCTTGACCATCTACTAAAGGGTAGCGATAAGAGAAAGGCTGAGCCATGAGCACCATCGCCTCATAACAGGCAGAATCGCCGTGAGGATGAAACTTACCCAGCACATCACCGACGGTTCTCGCCGATTTTTTATATTTGGCGTTTGCACTTAAGCCTAGGTCTGACATCGCATAAATGATGCGTCGCTGAACAGGCTTTAAGCCATCCGAAATATGTGGAAGTGCACGGTCCATGATGACGTACATGGAATAGTTTAGATAAGCGTCTTCGGTGAAACGTCGAAGAGGAAGTTGCTCTACCCCATCGCGATTAATGATGATCTCGTCACTCATGATAGTTTTTTCGTTTTGTTATTAATACCAATAGGCTCGTGCTAGTGAGGCGGTCGTTTATGGGTGGTTTAGCGCACCACATAGTGAATTCACGCGAGCAATAAAGCTATTGTGGGGTAAACCGCAATTGTGTGCAATCCTTGAAAACATTTGTCATAGCATTTGAGCGCTCAAAAAGGCTGTTTAACCTTTGTTCCGTAATAAACTAAACCTAGTGATTAACGGCTGTGGCGCAATATTTTGTCATTACGTACATAGAGTGGTTAAATAGAGAAGGATGAATTTTGCCGTTCAATATTCACCCCAAAAATAATAAAACCTTTATTCAGACGGTAATTAAAGTACAGATTAATATGGCAATATTTCGCGTATTCTCTTTTCTGCTTGTTTTGTTAGGTAGCTTCTTGCCCTCCTGCTTACATGCCCAGCATATCGAGCAGCTTTTTGATGAACAAAGTACGCTTGATTTGTCAGATTCACTGTATTTTTTATTCGAAACTGACTATCAGCTTACCATTGGTGATGTATCAAGAAGGCGAAGCGACTTTTTAATGCATCCACACGACAACCCCAATTTTGGCTTTCGTAATAACGGCATGTGGCTACTTACGTCGGTAACCAATGTTTCGAACGACAAACACTGGGTCTTTTCAATCAACTTTAGCCAGCTGGATAGCGTTGATTTTTACCTAGTAAAAGATGGAAAGGTCATTAGTCAAAGTCATCAGGGAAAAGCACAAAAGGAACAACGTTTTCGCGTGCCGACTTTTCGTGTTGAACTTCCCAACAGCGACCCCGTCGACCTTTACATTCGCATTGAAAGCCATTCATCCAGTCTGATTGCCCCGCTTCGTATTCAAGCTGAACCTCTGCATAGCAGTTACTTTCAGATGGACAGTTTGCTGTGGGGCTTTTTCTACGGTGGCTTACTCATTCTAGCGATTTACAATTTAGCGCTGTTTTTCGGCGTAAGAGAAAAGAGTCTACTTGCGTATGTCGGCTATATACTGGCGGTAATCTTGTGGCAGTTTGTGTGGGGCGGGCATACACACCTATTGTTCACCCAAGGCATTCCATCATTGCTGGTTGGTCATTCAGAGCTAATATTCGTCATTATTGGTATAAGCTCAGGCTTATTTACCATGACGTTTTTAGAAACCGAAAAACATTCCCCCACTGCCCATCCCATTATCAAACTGTTATTGGTATGCCAGGTATTAACAGGGCTAGTGTGCTTTATCAATCTTCTCCCCTCTATATGGAAGAACAACCTTGTATATGGCGTAGGCCTAGTAGCGATTTTGAGCTATATCTGCGCGGGGTTTGAAGCCTTCTTTAATAATTTCAAACCTGCACGCTATTTTATTTTTGCATGGAGCATGCTTGCCACCGGCGCTATTATTGGCATGTTAAGCCTTATCGGCGTTTTGCCCTCTAATGATTTTACTACCTACTGTTTTCAGGTTGGCGTTTTTCTAGAGGCAGGACTTTTCTCTTTCGCGCTTATGGAGAAAAGCAGAGGTCAGCTTGAAAGTGAGGTAGAGCAAGCCACTAACGATTTGCGCAACAATGTTGAGCTTATTGAAGAGCAAAACGCGCGCTTAGACATTGCGCGGAAAGATGCGATCAAAGCCAGCAATGTGAAGTCTCAGTTCCTAGCGAACATGAGCCACGAAATTCGAACTCCACTTAATGCGATACTAGGTTTCAGCAAAGAACTCAACAACGCGCCCTTGCCAACAGATCAACAAGAGCAAGTGCGAATCGTCAATACCGCCGCTGAAAACTTGCTCACTATAGTTAACGATGTTCTCGACTTTTCAAAAATTGAAGCCGGTAAATTGCAAATAAACAATCAACCGTTTTCGCCCAATAAATTGCTCGAAGAGATGGTCACCATCATGGCTAAATCTTCGCACAGTAAGCGTATTGAATTCGTTTTTGACTTAAACCCGCTACCTGAAAAGCTTATTGGCGATGTGTTTCGCATCAAACAGGTGCTAAATAACCTGCTCAGTAATGCATTAAAATTTACATCCAGTGGAGCCATTACATTCTCAGCAAGTGGGCGCTCGTTAGCGCACGGCATCCACGAGTTGAATATTACCGTTGAAGATACGGGTATTGGAATTAGCCGACAGGACAGGAAAAAGCTGTTTAACGCTTTTTCACAAGTAGATGATGCACTTAATCGCAATTATCAAGGTACAGGTTTAGGCCTTGTTATAAGCAGAGAGTTAGTTCGCCTAATGAATGGCGACCTTACCCTTAAAAGTGTTCTTGGCCAGGGCTCAACTTTTAGCGTATCCCTTCGCATGAATCAGTTAAGCCAAAAGTATTCGCTGACAAGTAGCAACGATTGGAAAGGGAAAAGCGTTGTGATATTCGATCCCATTCCTGCAACCCGTCGCTCAAGCGCTAACATGTTATCTATCTTAGGCGCGAATATCATTTCAGTGGAGTCTTTGGACTACTTAGCTACACTAGATGGTCAATATGACTTTTTCATGGCAACGGTACCGGTAAGTAAAATGTCGCTACGTGATACTTTTCTTAGCCGGTTTGTACAATTCCCGGCTCAAAAGCGCATTCTCTGGTATTCTGGACCCGAACCGTTTGCTCAATATCCCAGCCTTTCGCAACATTTCCATTCCCAAGTGCGCATGCCCATTACCTTGACTAAATTAGATAGTTTGGTGAATCAGCACGCGACACCGGCAAAAAATGCGATGCAGGAGAAGATTGGTAGCCTTCCCAGTGTAAAAATATTAGCCGTTGATGACATGGAAATGAATTTAAAGCTCCTGCATACATGGCTTGATCATTCACCTGTAGAGCTAATTACGACAATTAGCGGACAAGACGCCGTTAACCAGTGTCAAACACAAGAGTTCGACCTGATTTTGATGGACGTTCAGATGCCGGGGATGGACGGTATACAAGCTACCAGAGAGATTCGGAAGTCCCCTATAAATATGGGCACGCCCATCATTGCCGTTACTGCTCATGCTTTCAAAGAGGAACAGGAGCGCTTACTTGCTTCTGGTATGGATGACTACCTACCCAAACCCATTGAAATAGATCTGCTAATTAATCTTATTAAGTCATGGTGTCACAATATTGAACCAGGAAAAATTGAACTGCCCTCTGTCGATTGGCAGCTCGCATTAAAGCGTGCTAATCAAAATCAAGATACAGCAAGAGAGATGTTAGATGGCTTCGTAGCTATGCTACCAGAATGTATCTATACGCTTTCGACACTTTGGCAAAAACAAGATTACAACGAACTTAAAACCGAAGTGCACAAGCTACACGGTGCGTGTTGCTATACTGGCCTTCCACTTATGCAGCACCTTGCACATGAAACCGAAAGT
The DNA here is from genome assembly GCF_902705805.1 of Alteromonas alvinellae. Lineage (NCBI taxonomy): Bacteria > Pseudomonadati > Pseudomonadota > Gammaproteobacteria > Alteromonadales > Alteromonadaceae > Alteromonas > Alteromonas alvinellae. The sequence goes on from NZ_CACSIH010000200.1 coordinate 64,402, forward strand.
GCGCTTAAACTAGGTCAACATAACCTTGTGGATGAGCATTTACCTGCACTTATCGCGGAAGCCGAAAAAATATTACGAGAGAGTAAATCTGGCCTTTAACGGCGCGTTTTTTACACTTCGAGTAAAGCGTGTGTTTCTGATTAACTGTCTAGGGATGACTGACGTGTTTGCTGACATTGGGCAATTAGCCTAGCAAATTCGCTGGCTTCTCTGTCTAACTCTGAACTTGCGATAAAAATGTCAAAACCCAGCCTTTTTCTTAGCTCTACCATGCGGTGTGCTAGCATGGCTTTGATTCCCTTAATAACGGTGCCGTCCTCCATAACATACTGTTTGTCATCAAACATTGATTGTTCATAGCAACTCCCCGATGCGCACCCCTCATCAGTATTTTGCATTAACAAAGGTCGTTGCTCCATGAGTAAATGGGTCGCAAGCCTTGGTGAAATAGTATTGAGGAAATCTGTATAGCTTTTCAGTTTAAAACCGATTGTTTCTAGAGGAACATGGTCAAGTCCATGCCGCACACGGGGGCAATCTGCACGCTGTAAGTTGTCCCAATGAATACGCCAAGAGCCAAGGCGATGACGATAAGTGATATAGTCTTTTGCGATTTCCAAGCTGTAGTCTGGCTCGCGTATTTTGAAGTAGCCGACCAGCAAACACACCAACGCTGCGCTTGTCAAAAAGATACCCGCTAAGAACAACCAGTCTGGTAGAAAGGCCAGCCATAGCGCTGCAATAAACAGACCTACGCAGCCCAATACAATGCTAGTAATGCCATTACTTTTCGATGAAGCTCGAATATAGATAGGTTCAACATTAGTGCCAGACATACAAATACACCACCAACATAATTACAGCCCAAACAATATAGAGTCTAATGCGTTTGCATTTCACGCAGTCAGTATGCCACCAGCGCAATATTGGGTTTGATTTTCGCATACGCTAACAACACTCTCTTATACGCCTGTTAAAGAGGGATAGTTTAACCGTAAAATTAAGCTAATGTGTGATTTCTATAACGATATCGTTGAAATGCTGCCACTATTGTCGGGGTAAACACCAAAGATAAAATAACAGAAAAGCCTACGCCACCAGCAAGCACAACAGCCAGCGGCGGCCAAAAGCTCCCTTCACTGAACAACAGCAGCGGTATTAAGCCACCCACAGTAGTAAAAGTAGTGGATAAAATATGTCGGCTACAGCTCATGGTTTCTTCAACGATGGCTTTGGTATCGCCTTGCTTGGCTTTGGGGTTAGCGTTAATCGCGGCGATAACGACTATCGAGCCATTTATTGCAACGCCGATAAGCCCTGCACAACCAAGTAAAGGGTTAAACCCAACTGGCAAACCAGAAATCCACAAGCTAAACATTCCTAGTCCTACAGAGAGAATAGCAACTAGCGCGATTACGCCAGCCATGCGTAGGCTAGTAAAGGTTAAAATGAGCGTGGTCACCATTAGCACTAATAAGACTGGGGCATACGTCGCAAGTTTACCTAACGCCTGCTGCTGTTCATCTGCATCACCGGCCAAGTGGATCCTATAGCCCTCTGGCAATACCAGCCTACTCTCAAGCAAATCTCTTAGCTGATTACTAGCGTCAATTGCCGGTACACCAGGAAGCAAAAAGGCTTGGATGCGATTAAGTCGTTCTCCGTCTACACGGGTAATGCTGCTGGTTGCAGGCTGTAGTGTTAAATTACTCACTGCGGCCAAAGGAGACCAAGAAATAGCATTATCGCCGGTTACAGGGATAGGCATAGCATCCACACCCGTTACATTTTGCCTATATGCCTCATCAAGTCGCACTCTAACGGGAATTTCCTCTGTACTTTCAAGCACTGAACCGCCAGTAATCCCCGAGAAGTTAATTTGCATCTGATTGGCAAGCTCAGAAAGGGTTAAGCCGAGGTGAGACAAGTTATCGCTGTCTGCATTTATTTTAAGCTCAGGTTCACCCATTGAAATACTGGTGATCGACTGAGATATGCCGTCAACTTGTGACATCAGCATACGCACCTTATCACCTAGGTCGTTCAGTATATTAAGATCGGGGCCGAAGATTTCAACTTCAACCGGCGCGGCAATGGGGGGCCCCTGTCCAAAGGCTCGTACTACAATTTGTACTTCAGGGTACTCACTATCAAGGGAATGCTGAAGATTACCTACTAGCGCTACGGCGTCTTCTACCGTGTGTGTCGATACAACAGCATTTGCAAAGTACGGCATATTGTCACGGGTCATCATTTGATTGTAATAAACTGACGGTGCTGATCCGCCCACCAACCAACTGACTTGCTTCACCCCTCGCTCGTCACGAATAGCGGTATCAACCTTTTTAACATATTGAGTCGTGTTATCGATGCTGCTTCCCTCTTTCGTCCACAGGTAGACTTCAAACTGATCCCTATCTGCACTTGGGAAAAACACGTTAGCGAGTGTTGAAGACAGCACAAAGCCGGACAAGCAAAGTAAGGCTATAACCGGCAGCACTAAAACAGGCTGCTTTATCCAGCGACCTAATTGTTTCTTGAATGCTAGGCTTAGCTGGGGAGCTTGCAATCCAACTTTCCACCAAGGCTTTGATACGATTTCGGAGGACGAGTCATTGTGGTGCTTTGGTAAAAATCGAGCGGCTAACGCAGCGATTATCGTCAATGAAATAAACAGCGAACCAATAAGCGCCATAACCACACTAATCGCAATAGGCCCTACGAAATCCCCTATATTCCCATCAAGCAGAAAAATAGGCATAAAGCCAAGAATGGTAGTGAGTGTTGACGCCAATAACGGCGCAAATAGGTGAGATACACTTTTAGCCATTGCTCCCACCCGAGTTAAGTTGGGATCTTGTAGATTAATGCGTATTTCATCGGTGATCACAATGGCGTTATCAATAAGCAAGCCGATAGCGATAATCATCCCAAAAATTGACATTTGATGTATCTGCTCGTCATAAAAGCTTAACGAAAACAGGGCAAAGGCCGCACACAATGGCAGTGCTAACCCCACAATCCACGCCGCTCGAAATCCCATAAACAATAGAATGACCATCATGACAACAGCACACCCCATAAGCAGGTTCATCGACAAGTCAGCCAAGCGGTTTGCCGTATATTCGTTTTGCTCAAATGCCACAGTAGCGGTCAAGGTGCCGCTAAAATCTTTATTAAATTGCTCAACAACCGCTAACGCATTTTTAGTCCACACATCAGAACGTAGCGAAGGCTGCATACGGGCTGCTACGAAAATTGACTCTTCACCGTTTAAAAAGGCTACCTCGCCTCTCGGTGTGGTGTAACTGCGCTCTACCGACGCCACATCTTCTACCCTCAAGTAGCGGCCCTGCGCGTTCATCAAAGGAATTGACGCTATCATATTGACGCCATTTAACCCTTCTCCCACTGTGAAGCGCACGTTGCTCTGCTCGGTGTTCAGCATGCCAGCGGGCAACTTGGGATCGGCTCGGCTAATTGTGTTGCTTACCTGCTGCAGTGTAAGCCCTGTGGCGGCAAGCTTAATAGGGTCTATACTGACACTGATTTCTTCCTGCGGTGCGCCGTATACACGCACGAGTTCAGTTCCATTAACGTTGCGAAGGCGGTCTGTCAGTTCTTGGGCCAATCGAGCAGTGAGTGTAATAGGGGTATTTTCAAAATGGTCGGCACGTACAGAAAGCAATAAGGTGAAGGCAGTTGCCCCCCGTTTTTCGTCAAATATTGGGGCCATTGCGCCTTGTGGAAAAGACTCAGCGGCTGCACCTATTGCATCGCGAATTTCACTGAATAGCTGCTCGTTGCTTTTGTTATTAATCCAGTCCTGAGTCTCAATTAAGATAATAGAAATACCTGCACGAGACGTGGATTTTACTTCCTTGATCTCAAATATTTCTCTTAACCTGTCTTCCAACACATCGCTGACTAAGGCTTCAACCCGCTCGGCTGATGCTCCTGGGTATTGAGTGATGATCAACGCATTTCTTGTATCTATTCGAGGGTCTTCAATACGTGGCAAAGAGCCCAATGCTGATAAGCCTGCGGTGATTAAAATCAACAAGCTTAAAATCAGCAAATGGCCACGTCGATAAAACAGCGTGTACCAAGGATAGGGTTTATCGGTGTCGACATTGAATGACTTCATTAACGCGCCCCAGCTTGCTGTTGACTGGGAATGGCTACCATCTGCCCTGGCGCTAATTTATGCGTCCCTTCATCAACATATATATCACCGTCTTCAAGTGCGCCGCGAACAAACGCCTTGTTACCGTCGGTGTATACCACTTCTACCACACGTGCTTGCAAGGTGGCGTTTCCTTCTTTTGGTAACACAAAGACACGCCATAGCCCCCTAAGCCCATTACTTAATGCGTTAACTGGAAGCCATGCGCCAGTTTCAGAATGAGAGCGGAACGCAGACAAAATGGCCATATCGCCGGGGCGTACACGTTCATTGCTATTAAGGGTAACAAGGATATCAACGGTTCGAGTTTGCACGTTGCGCGTGGGGAGGCGCTGAGATACCGTCCCTGCTACATCTAGATCTCCAACGCGTACAAGCACAGGTTCATTTACGTCAAATTGCTCTACAACGTCAGCGGGCACCGCAAAGCGCGCTTGGTAATTTTCACTGCTTGTAATACCAAACACAGGACTGCCTGCACTCACCACACTGCCTTCATCGAAAAAGCGGCGATTGACTACACCATCGAACGGTGAAAAAAGTGTGGTTTTTCTTATCTCCACATTAAGAGATTCGAGGGCGGCTTGCATCTCACTCAATTGGGCTTTCGCAACATTTAAATTCGCTTTTGCTTCATCTAATCGTTGTGCGGATTCTAGCTTTTTTTCTACCAATGACTTGGTTCTATCGCTGTTTACATTCGCAAGAGCAAGGTCAGCATTTGCGCGTTCAATTGCAGCTTGAAGTTCTCTTTTTCTCGCAGTAAGACGCGCAATGTCTTGTTGCGCAAGCATATCGCCTTTCTTTACTACATCGCCTTCTTCTACGAGCATGCGGTTAACTTGACCTGCGACATCAAAAGACAAAGACGTTGCCTTAGGTGATTCAACTAAACCAAATACGTTAACAGGTGTTTCAAAGCCTGATTGAATTTTTACCTGGCCAGTGGAAACTGTTGCGGGCAACCTTGCCTCTGGCGCTTGCGTTGCGTTACCCAAACCGGCCGTCATTAAAAGTATCACTAATGCTGCAGTAAAAGCGGCAATCGAAATTATTAACGTGAATTTACCACTTTTAGTTGGCGTATTTGCAGCAGTCATAACAGTTCCTTTAACCAATTTAGCGAATGCTTTAGGCTATATTTGCATACTTATTGTGCTATGCTAGTATATAAATACTAGACCGTCCAGTTTGATATTTAAATATTCTGCAATAAAGTGAGAACATACGTGGCAACCACCAAAAAGCAAGGCCGTCCTAAAAGTGAAGAAAAATACCACCTTGTACTACATGCCGCGTCTTGCTTGTTTCTGAAAGAAGGCTTTGCGAATACATCAATGGATACGGTAGCTAAAGCATCGGGCGTGTCTAAACAGACCGTCTACTCTCACTTTGAAAGTAAAGATGCTCTTTTTAAAGCGGCTATTTCATCAAAGTGCAGGTCATATCAACTCGACACTCAACAACTCATAGACGCCACCTCTGGCTCACTTTCTCTGTTTGAATGCTTACAAAAAGTGGGTTGTCAGTTTGTGCGTTTACTACAAGACCCTGAAGCCATCGCCATATTCCGCGTGATTATAGCCGAAGCAGTAAACAGCCCTCACGTAGCTACGCTTTTTTATCAAGCAGGCCCTGAAGCATCGCTCGCTACACTGAGTTCAGTCATTGAGAAATTTGGACAAGGCAGCTTGAATGCTAAGGTTGCACAGCAACTTGCTGTGGACTTTTGCGCACTACTGAAGGGTGAATATCACACCATGATGCTTTGCGGCATACAGTCTCCACTGAAAGACGAAGAGATCACAGCACACGTAAATAGCGCAGCTGAAAAGATTCTCTTACTTTTCACTCACTACACACAGCAAAACGCCAAATGCTGATGCTTTTAAAAAAAGCATTAATCTAGCTTTTACCGTTGGCCAAACTTAACGAAACGTGAGACAAGATTAACCTTGCCCTAATGACTTAATACCAGCGGTATTATAAACTAGCGCCGTTTTCGTTGATGATTGAGAAGCGCATGTCTGACTTTACCGGTAACCACATTCTTTCGGTTAATCAATTCGATCGCGAGGCCATTGAGAAAGTGTTCTCAGTTGCCAATTCCATGCAACCCTATGCCAAACGACAAAAGCGCACAACCGTGCTAGATGGCGCCATTCTCGGCAACCTTTTCTTTGAGCCAAGTACCCGTACGCGAGTTAGCTTTGGTACCGCATTCAACCTTTTAGGTGGCGAAGTAAGAGAAACCACCGGCATGTCGAGCTCTGCGCTTGCTAAGGGTGAGTCATTGTACGACACAGCCCGTGTGCTGAGCGGCTATTCTGACATAATTGCAATGCGACACCCTGCAGCGGGTTCAGTGGCAGAATTTGCCGAAGGTAGTCGTGTACCTGTTATCAACGGTGGTGATGGTGCAAATGAACACCCTACCCAGGCGCTGTTGGACTTGTTCACGATTAAACGTGAACTGGAATACAATGGCCACGGCATTGACGGCTTGCACATCGCCATGATTGGTGATTTGCGCTACGGCCGAACCGTACACTCTTTATCTCGCTTGTTATGTTTGTTTAAAAACATTCGCTTTACGCTCATTTCGCCAAAAGAGCTGGCCATGCCTCAGCCTATCATAGACGCCATCGAAAATGCGGGGCACCAGCTTACGATTACCGATACCCTTGAAGGGAATATGGATGCGGACATATGCTACCAAACACGCATTCAGGAAGAGCGCTTTCCTTCTCAGGAAGAAGCTAACAAATACCGAGGTAAGTTCCGCCTTAATCAGTCGATTTACACGAAACACTTTCAGTCGAAGACCGTTATCATGCATCCACTTCCGCGAGATTCACGTATGGAAGCCAACGAATTAGATAACGATCTAAACCTCAATCCAAACCTCGCCATTTTTAGACAAACCGACAACGGTGTGCTTGTCAGAATGGCTTTGTTTGCGCTTACTCTGGGTGTGGAAAATCTTCTCACTAAGTACGAGCGTGACGTGGTTTGGTACAGCAATAAGAGTAAGTAATTACATGCAAAAATCTGAAGCCCTATTTACCCGCGCCCAAAAAACCATTCCTGGTGGCGTAAATTCACCCGTTCGCGCTTTTAAAGCAGTAGGCGGTACACCTCGCTTCATCACGAAAGCTGATGGCGCTTACATGTGGGATGCGGATGGCAAACAATATATTGACTATATTCAGTCTTGGGGCCCTATGGTTCTTGGTCACAATAACGCCCAAATTCGCGAAGCGGTAATTGAAGCGTCGTATAACGGCCTATCTTTCGGTGCACCTACCGAAGCTGAAGTGATCATGGCCGAACTTGTCAGTGAATTAGTTCCTTCAATGGAAATGGTGCGCATGGTGAACTCGGGCACAGAAGCCACCATGTCAGCCATCCGTCTTGCTCGCGGCTACACCAGCAGAAACAAAATTGTTAAGTTTGAAGGCTGCTATCATGGGCATGCGGACTCACTTCTAGTGAAAGCAGGCTCTGGCGCACTAACCCTTGGTGTGCCAAGTTCACCAGGTGTTCCAGCAAATGTTGCTGAGCATACGCTTACCGTTGAATACAACAATCTAGATAGCGTTCGAGAAATCTTTGAAGCTCACGGCGATGATATCGCCTGCATTATCGTTGAACCTGTCGCAGGTAACATGAACTGTATCCCTCCTGTGGAAGGCTTCCTTGAAGGACTTCGCGCTATTTGTGACCAATATGGCAGCGTATTGATTTTTGATGAAGTAATGACAGGCTTCCGCGTATCTCGCGGCGGGGCGCAAGAGCGTTACAACATCAAACCAGACCTGACTTGCTTGGGTAAAGTCATTGGCGGCGGCATGCCAGTGGGCTGTTTTGGTGGCCGTCGTGACATTATTACTCATATCGCGCCAACTGGACCTATCTACCAAGCAGGTACGCTTTCAGGTAACCCGGTTGCCATGGCCGCAGGTCTTGCTGCATTAACCCAAATTAAACAGCCTGGCCTTTACGACTCTATCTTTGAGAATACACAAAAGCTCGTTGATGGGTTCCAAGCGCTGGCTGACAAACACAATATTAGCCTAACTACTAATATTGCCGGCAGTATGTTTGGGATATTCTTTACGGACGTAGAGAAGGTCACTAACTATAAGCAGGCGATTAACTGTAATACCGAGCAGTTTAATAAGTTTTATCACGGTATGTTAGAACAAGGTGTTTACTTAGCCCCAGCGTCTTACGAAGCTGGCTTTGTCTCAAAAGCACACGATGCTGAAGTCATTGAAAAAACTTTGGCTGCGGCAGATAAAGTGTTCTCAACCTTATAAACTATCAGCCCCCTTATCGTTAATTAAAGTTCGGCGCTAACACTTTTGCAAATGTAATCAAAAGTAATGTGTTAACGCCGAATTCTCCTTTATACTTTCTTAGCAGCATAATTTTTGCCCCTTTTTGCTGTTTTTCTGTAGGAAATTGAAAGGTTTGATTAACAATGGATTGGCAAACAAGTGCGTTAAGCGCTCTTATTGTGTATAGCGCTGTTATAAGCATTCTTTACATCAGGCGCAGCAGACGCTTCAAATATCGACTAAGAAAAGCCCTTTCACGCAACACCAGTAAGTATGAAGCCACGCTTCAGGCCGCTGACGAAGCTCGATTTCAGGCTGCCGCCGACGAAGCCATGAAGCTCACTCAAACTTTTCAAAAGTTTGTACCCCGCCAATTCGTTGAGCACATGGCTACGACTGATGTGGATTCATTGGAGCTTGGCTACGCAGCTGAAAACGATGTCGCCATCATGTTTTGTGATATTCGTGGCTTTGCTGGTTTCTCTGAAAGTATTACCCCGCAAGAACTGATGAATTTTCTGAATTCATATTTCACGCGAATGAATGACCCTATCCACCAAAACCGAGGCTTTATTGATAAGTTTATGGGCGACGGCATAATGGCCTTGTTCGACCACCAGGGCGGAACCCCTAAGCAGAAAGCATTGGATGCGGTTCAAGCGGCATTAGATTTACGCAAGGCGTTAACCATCTATAACGGGCACAGAAAAAATTGTGACTATGAACCTATCAATATGGGTATAGGTATTCACTTCGGCCAAGTCATTATGGGAACCGTAGGTTCAGAAGATAGGATGGATACCACGGTGATAGGTGATAGTGTCAATATCGCATCTCGGTTAGAAGCGCTTACCCCTAAGTATCAGGCCGATATAATCGTAAGCGCTCAAGTACTTCAAATAATAGGGCCTGGCTTTCCGATCAAAACCCGACTACTTGACTGGGTGAGGGTAAAAGGGCGAAAAGCGCCTATTGAGATTTATGAAATTCTTAGCCATCTTCCAGAGCAGGAGCAAGATAAAAAACTTGCCGTGCAAACGAAGATTGCAGCGGGCCTGGCGTGTAGAATTAACCAGCAGTGGGAAGAGTCAATCGCGTACTTTGAAACAGCGCTAGCGATTAGCCCTAATGACTCTCTTGTACACCACCATATTGATGTGTGCCGAATTTATAGAAATTTAGACCTTGCGCCTGATTGGGACGGCGCTCTGGTTCTTTAACGTTTATCAAACTGACTTTTTTCGTCGGTCGACTGGGTGTTGAAGCATTTTCTTCTTCCGATGAAGATCTGTTCTTATACAAAGCTCTTAGTTTTCTGAGAGCTTTGCCTGCCGACGAATAAAGCTAATAGAAGGAGCAAAAAACGCAGCACCTGTTTCAGCACTGGTAAAGTCCAACCAGCGGTCGTAGTCGCCCTCTCCGTTGCCATATATTTGGCTGTGAAGCATCTGTTTAAAAGGCCGCGCGCTTGCGCTACAGCTTACGAAAAATAACCCTTGAGAAGCCATGTCGCCGTAGGGCATACCTTGCTTTATCAACCTAGGTTCGTCGCCATCGGGAGCAACTGTGCTTGCCCTAACACAATGCGAAGATTCAGACTGTTCGCTACTTATCAAATTGTGTTCTTGCGTGGTGCCCATCACTTGTTCTTGCTGACGACCTGAAAGGCTGTTCCAGCGCCTTAAATCGTGCCGAAAACGCTGAACGTGAACATAGCTTCCGCCGCTAAAATCAGGGTCATCTTCGCCAATAATCGCGACTTGTCTACGCTTCATGCCACGTGGATTATCTGCGCCATAGAGAAAACCATTGAGGTCACGGCCATCTAAGTACCTAAACCCTCTTATCTGCTCTACCAGTTCCACGTGTATGCGTAACAAATCCATGACCTCAATACCAACGGCGTGGCAAATATCTAACCTATCAGCGCGAATTTGGATAAAGAGGTCACAAGGCATAGTGGGTGCGCTTCGATCCTCACATTGCATGTCAGGAAAAGGGGCAAGTTCAACAGGTATCAAGCCTGGGTACACTTCAGCCCAGTAACCGGTGCCTATAGCCACCACGCCGGTAACCATAGCTTCGTAATGCTCATTCTCGAAATGCTCGAATATATCAAGCACGCGAGATAGCTTGGCGCGTACGGCTTGGCTATCGTCATCAATGACGTTCAGTAACAAATACTGTGCATGTAAATTTGGCTCAGCGCAAAGGCCTTTTTGTGGTTGTGTCATTGCCGCTCTTGTTGTTATTAACGTCTTGTTCTGACGTTTCGCTGCAGGCGATCATTCGCCGCGCTTTGTTGTGCGAACCTTATTGTAAAGTGTAGCGGCTGCTTCAAACTTTGAAACCCTTTAAAGCGAAGCAGCAAACGGGGGAAAAAAATTAACTCCGCCGCCTATTATTTACTCTAGTGTGCTTAATAGCCCGCGGCTTGTCCATCTTTTCGCGTTTCTGAAGCGCCAAAATAGACACCTTTCTGCTCGTCCCAAGCGATAGCCTGATAGCCACCGAACGCGCCTACCACACGTTGAAGCTTATGCCCCCGCTCCATGAGCTCTCGCTGAACGGTTTCGCTGAACCCTGATTCTAAGCTCACATAGCCGCCATCAGTCATTAACGCGCCCGTTGGGCTACTCGACCCACTGTGCAGTATACGTGGAGCATCCCCCGCTTCCTGCAAATTCATTCCAAAGTCGAGAATGTTTACAATAATTTGTGCATGCATTTGAGGCTGAGTTCCGCCCCCCATTACGCCAAAGCTCATTACTGGCTTACCGTTTCTGGTTACAAAAGCCGGAATAATGGTGTGAAATGGACGCTTTCCTGGGCGATATTCATTAAAGTGCCCTTCTTCAAGGGTAAACATCTCACCTCTATTTTGAAGAATAAAACCTAGCCCTGGAGGTGTCATGCCCGAGCCCATTCCGCGGTAGTTACTTTGAATTAAGGACACCATATTGCCCTCTTTATCAGCAACGGTCAGATAAATGGTATCCCCCTCATAAATACCCGCATCAACGCGATTCGCTGCGCGTTCATTATCAATGAGTTTCTGACGCTTAGCGGCGTACTCTTTCGAAATCAGCCAGTCGACAGGGATATCGTTAAAGTCTGGATCCGCATAGAACTTAGCGCGATCTTCAAAGGCGAGCTTCTTTGCTTCCACAAAAGTATGAATGTAGTCAGCTGAGTCAAACCCCATTCCTTCTATGTCATAGTGCTCAAGCACATTAAGGATCTGTAGTGCCGCTATACCTTGTCCGTTCGGCGGAAGCTCCCAAATATCGTAGCCGCGATAGTTAGCGGAAACAGGCTCTACCCACTCTGAGGTATGCGATGATAAATCTTGATATGACAAAAAGCCGCCTTGAGACTTCATGTAAGCATCGATAGTGCGCGCGATATCGCCCTTATAAAAAGCATCTCGCCCACCTGTTGCAATCTTTTCATAGGTCACAGCTAACCCAGGATTTTTAAAAACATCGCCTTTTTGCGGTACTTTCCCGTCGATAAGAAAAGTCTCTGCGAAGCCGTCATAGTGACCAATTCGCTCTTGATTCATCTGCCAGTAATAGGCAATGACTTCTGAAACAGGAAACCCCTCACGGGCATATTTGATAGACGGCGTAAGCAGCGCAGACATGGGCAGCTTGCCAAATTTTTCGTGTAGTGCAAACCAGCCATCTACAGCGCCAGGGACAGAAACGGGTAGCGGACCAAATTTTGGAATTTGATGTAAACCACGCTCGGCAAACACCGCTTTGGTTAACTGTCTGGGTGAACGGCCAGAAGCATTTAAACCCACCAATTTTTCATCTTTTGCATCCCACACAATAGCAAATAGGTCGCCGCCAATACCGCTGCCTGTAGGCTCAACTAAACCTAACATGGCGTTGGCTGCAATAGCTGCATCAACTGCACTGCCGCCTTGTTTTAAAATATCCAACGCCACTTGCGTAGCTAATGGTTGGCTCGTTGCTGCCATGCCGTTCTTTGCAATAACTTCTGAACGACTTGCAAAGGGATGCCCCGTTATTCTGTCATAGCCCAAACAACTGATACTAAAGAAAGCTAGTATCAAAGGTAGAAGTCGCACACTTGCAATCATAACCGTCCTTTTACTAAAACGTCGCCGATAATAAATCTAGCGTTAGTCTGTCGATTCATAGTGTAGCGTTATTGTCACATTACGCCTAGGCTCTTTTCCTAAGCTCAGTAATGGTCTTAAAACACATTGCATGAAACGAAAAAAGCCCCGCATTAGCGGGGCTTAAATGAAGTAATAAGGCATTATTGTTATTGTTGTTTCGTTGCCTAATCGAGACTCTCTTACGAACGGCTGCTTGTGAAGTCTGGGTATGCTTCCAGACCGCATTCGCTCATGTCTACGCCGTCGAATTCTTCTTCTTCGCTCACACGTATACCCATAACCGCTTTAATCACTAGCCATACAACTAGGCTCACTACGAATACCCATACAAAGATAGTCGCTGCACCAATTAGCTGACCAGAGATGCTTGAACCATCGTTAGTGAAAGGTACAAGGATAAGACCTAGAAGACCTACCACACCGTGAACTGAAATTGCGCCCACTGGGTCATCAATTTTTACTTTATCAAGCGCAACGATGCTAAGCACTACTAGAATACCACCAAGGCCGCCGAACAGCGTAGCTTGTAGAGGCGTTGGCGTAGATGGCTCAGCTGTGATTGCCACAAGACCAGCTAACGCACCGTTTAGTACCATAGTTAGGTCAGCTTTACCGAATAAAATGCGTGCTACGATAAGTGCAGCAATTGCACCACCAGCAGCTGCAGCATTTGTGTTCATAAATACAATCGCTACTGAGTTTGCACTTTCAACAGTTGCAGTAGCCAGTACTGAACCGCCGTTGAAGCCAAACCAACCCATCCACAGGATAAATGTACCTAAAGTTGCAAGCGGTAAGTTTGCACCTGGAATCGCGTTTACTTTACCGTCAGCTGTGTATTTACCCTTACGAGCACCAAGCACAAGAACACCAGCAAGAGCAGCAGCTGCACCAGCCATGTGAACAATACCTGAACCTGCAAAGTCAGAGAAACCAAGGTCACCAAGCGTATACATACCGAATACAGCTTCGCCGCCCCATGTCCAAGCACCTTCCATTGGATAAATAAAGCCCGTCATAACAACTGCGAACGCTAGGAATGCCCAAAGCTTCATACGCTCAGCTACCGCACCAGATACGATAGACATTGCTGTTGCAACAAATACTACCTGGAAGAAGAAGTCAGCAGAAGGTGCATAGGTTGCTGGCTCTTCAGCGACACCTGTTGCGCCATCAGCCATGATACCGCTTAGGAATGGACCCCAGTCGCCACCACCGTACATAATGCCGTAACCGCAAATCATGTACATAGTGCAGGCGATAGCAAATAGCGCTACGTTTTTAGTTAGAATTTCTGTGGTGTTTTTCGCTCGAACAAGACCTGCTTCAAGCATCGCAAAACCCGCAGCCATCCACATAACCAGTGCACCGCAGATTAGAAAATAAAAGGTATCTAGCGCATACCCAAGTTCAAAAGTGATTTCCATTATGGTTTTCTCCGCAAAAATATCGTTGTGGCTTACAGCGCGTCGCTATCCGACTCACCAGTTCGAATACGAACGGCATGTTCAAGGTCGTAAACAAACACCTTGCCGTCTCCAATTTTGCCTGTTTTGGCAGCGCCAACGATGGCTTCTACCAGGCGTTCTACTTGATCATCCTGAACAGCAATTTCCAGTTTGACTTTAGGTAGAAAATCCACCTGATATTCCGCTCCGCGGTAAAGTTCAGTGTGTCCTTTTTGACGTCCGAAACCTTTCACTTCGGTAACGGTCAATCCGTCAATACCGATTTCTGAAATGGCTTCACGAACGTCATCTAGCTTGAACGGCTTGATGATCGCTGTAACTAGTTTCATGAGTTGCTCCCAGTTTATTTTGGTTATTCTGTGATTTATGGTCGTGTTTCCAACTACGGGAAGTTAAACCAAGAGCCATGCCATAAATTATTATCCAAATAAATCAAACACATATAAGCAAATGCCTCATGAACGCACAAAAATAATGCACACTAATGGTGCACTGTTAAAAATTTGCCCAATTTTGAAGCGGTATGAGGTTGCGGTAAGGTGAGAGGACTAAAAAGTGCGATGAAATTAGGATGGAACTATTCGATAGGGCCCATGGTCTGTTGTTTACTATGACGACTATCACCCCATCTTTCTTTGCGCCTGAGCGCAGCATTGACCACCATTCCGTTGCAAAGAAAACGGCGTGGCGTCCACTATTAGTTTCGGGCTGTGCACATGTGATTGGGGTCATCGTAGTGGTCATACTTTCTCAAATGGGCATCAATAACCAAAAAGCACGAGTAAATGTTTTGGAGCGAACGCCGGAGATAAGCGCCAGACTTTACTATCCCCCCGTTCCACGCCCTCCTGCCCAAGCTAAACCACAAGAAACTAAACCAATCGATGTTTCCCCTAAAAGGCAAGAAATTGAGTTGAAGCCTGATGCAACCAAAGCGACTGAAGCACCTGATAGTACGAATGAAATTGTAGAAAGCCCTGCGTCCAAGCAGCAGAAAAATGCTGAGCCCGATAAACAGCAGGTACCCGTTGAAAGTAAGCCGACTAATACACTGCCGTCGCCCACTTTATCAAAAGACGTAAATCGGCGCGCAGGCTCGTTGAATCTGTCGGTAAAAGATGGCGCAGCCCTCTACTTTGAAAATTATCACAGTGACAAAGTCGCTGAAGACGCAGAACAGGCAGCAAAAGCATTTCAAGAGCGTAAAAATAGTCCTGTGCTTAGCGGGCCAAGCACACAGCAAATACAAGCTAATGAAAATCGACGCCCTTCAAAACGCGTAAACTGTAGCAGTACGACCAATAAAACTTTGGCGATATTGAGTGGAATTGCTGGTGGAACCTTAGAATGCACCAATATGGACGACCACAAACGTTTCATAGAAGCCAGACTCAATAAACTTCGGGTAAGCGGATTAAATGGTTGATCTTACC
>NZ_CACSIH010000201.1:0-832 GCF_902705805.1 Alteromonas alvinellae
CCGTCATTCCGCACCTAATTAACTGATTTATTTTTCTTGACACCGATCCCCCATTTTGATCTATTACTCATCTTTGGGTGCAGCAAAATGGCTATTTCTACTTCCTCCCTATCAGGGTTAACTATCAAACGCATGGACCATCTTGGTTTAGTATCCGGTATGTGTCGGGAGCTTGGTATCGCTAAGATGATTGACGCGGTTATCCCAAAAAACAATGAGCATAAGGTGACTCATGGAGAAGCCTTTGTCGCCATGCTTCTCAATGGTTTGGGTTTTCACAGTCGCACCCTACACATGTTTGCAGATTTTTTCGCTGACAAACCCACTGAACGCCTGATTGGTCCGGGTGTAAAGGCCAAGCACCTGAATGATGATGTACTTGGTCGGTGTCTTGATGCCCTCTATGAAGCAGACGTGTCGTCGCTATATCAAGTCATGGCTGAGCGAGTGGTCGACACTCTGGGGTTAGCCAGTAACGCTGTGCACCTGGATATCACCAGTTTTCATGTCGATGGTGAATACGCTGTTGATGAACAAGATAGCGAGACTAAACGCATTGAGCTGGTTAAAGGTTACAGCCGGGACCACCGGCCAGAATTAAACCAGGTGATACTGGAGCTGATTTGTGAAAATCAAGCCGGTATCCCTGTCTATATGCAGGCTTTAAGTGGCAATACGAATGACCAGAAAGCTTTTGCAGAAGTCACCCGTCACCATATTCAGTGTTTAAAGGCCGCACAACAATGCCGATATTTTGTTGCCGATGCGGCGCTTTATACCGAAGAATCTATCACTGCCCTGGCAACACAGAACCAATTGTTTATCTCACGAG
>NZ_CACSIH010000202.1:0-6645 GCF_902705805.1 Alteromonas alvinellae
AATTTCATTCAAGTATGATTTTGCCCTGCTTTTTGTTTCCAATCTTACTAAGTAGTAAGTTTCATCTTTATCATTAGTAATAGCATCGGCACTAATATGTTGTACTTCTGCTGACATGCCACCATAAATGGTAAAATCGTAAGCGCTGAACTTAAGAATAGCTGGCTGGCCTTGTCGAATAAACGCGATGTCTTTCGGCGAAACTTTGGCTTCTACGATAAGTTGGTCATCCTGAGGTACAAGTTCAACCACGGCACTACCTGGCGTTATAACACCGCCAACCGTATTGATAAGTAACCGCTGAACCGTGCCGTTGATGGGTGATCTGATATCAGCTTGTGATACCACATCCTCTAAACTGGTTTGGGATTGCTGCAAAGTAGCCATCTCGCCGGTAGCATCAGTAAGCTCTTGATTCCAACGATTTACCAATCTTAATCGGCTTTCTTCCTTTTTTATGATTTCTTCTTCGATAGCATTAAGACCGCGCTCGATGGCCACTTTAGACTTCGTGATATTGCCTTCAAGTTCTACCACCTGCCGCTCTAACCTGAGAATTTCGATTTCCGAAACGGCACCTGAAGCAAGCAGCGGCTTTGTAACAGATAACTCTTTTCTCGTTAGAGACAGTACATTTTGATATTGGGAAAGGTTTGCACGTTCCTCTTCCACATCTTGGCGTCGCTGCATAATACGTGAATCTGAGCCAGCGGCTACTTCATCAAGCTCCGCCAGATTCGAGTTATAAAGCTTGCGCTCGTTTTCGATAATGCTGGGGGCCTGCTCTTGCAACTCTTTATTAAACCTCAGTGCCTTACCTTGAGTAAGCGCCGACAGTCTTTGCACTTTTGCTGCGAGCGCAGCAAATTGTGTGGTGTTCTCTTCAAGGCTGGATAGAAATCGCGTCGGGTCAACCCTAAGCAAAACTTGCCCCGCTTTTACGGTTTGCCCCTCTGCCACTAAAATGTCTTGAACAATTCCGCCATCATACGATTGCAGCACCTGAAGCTGTTGAGACGATATAACCTTCCCGTCGCCTTTTGCCACCTCGTCGATTTCGGCAAAATACGACCAAACCACTAAAAGAAAAAGTACGATGGATACGAGGTACAATAGCCCCTTTGCCTTTACTGGCGTTTGCATAATCCGTGACCACTCGGCTTCTAACACCCAATCTTGCCCCGGAGGTGGCGCAAGCCACCCGCGCATTAATCGTTGAAGCCAGTCTTTTTTCTCACCACCACTTTTTAAAATCATGGTGCCCTCTTAAGTGTTTGACTTGGCTTTCTAAATTGCACAAGTACGTCTTCCTTTTTGCCATCTGCAATGACTTTTCCGTTTTCAACCACAATTACCCGTTTACAGTTGGGAAATACTTTAGACATCACATGTTGTAATGTTTCAGGTTGTATAAATTAGACGTCGAGATGAGGGGTGGTTACAATTTTTACTATTGGTTAAGAAATATCTTGAAAAAGTAGATGTATGAACGCGTAACCCCCTGGGGGAAGGCTTAGCAGTGTGAATAACGGATGATTTAGGTGTTAATGTGATTGAACAAAATAGGTCGTTTCCAGATGACTTCGGCTTTGACTATTGTCTTATGTGGATTAGTACGGAGAAATATCCCTCATTTATAAGTAGGCCACACCCTGACAGTGGCGAGATCATCCATGACGTTAGGGACAACTCAAAACCATTTGCTCATAAACTTCCAATTTTAATAGACCCCGATGGTATCAATGTGGTGCCAGTGAATCTATATCTTCACTCTTTGTTGGCAGATCCAGATATATCCTCCGATAAGACGATTCAATCCCATGCAGTTGCGTTATTGAGCTTCTATCGGTGGTTGAGCACGGAAATCCCCGAACATACACACCCAAGGACTGGCCTTCTGGTTGATGAAAAACCTCCGTTAACAATATATGACTGCACCGAGAAGGTAGAGGAAAGTCCAATCGTGAGATATCGAGACTATTTATTGGAAAACCTTTATACCAAGGATGAAACTGGAAAAGTCGGTGGTTCTCCAAGTACAGCCTCTAACTATGTTTTGAAAGTTGTCAATTACTTCATCTTCCTTCATCGCCAGCGGATCATTTCAATCAGCAAAACCTTTCGACCATTTGAGTTTAAGGCAAAGACTGTTCGCATAAGCAACAAAGGAAACAGAGCACAACATGAAATGCTCTCACATCTCAATCGCAGTCACAGTAAGGAAATTATTGTATACACCACAGGTCTCACTAGACCATTTAAGAACATAAAAAAACCTCAAGATGCTGATATTCGAGAGCTTAACCCACTTCGTGAAGATGAAAAACAAGAGCTTTATAAACACCTTGATATTGAAAATTCATCTGACACTAAAGCCCTAATGGTGTACTTAAAAACTGAAACGGGATTGAGATTGGAGGAATTAATAACATTTCCTGCCTCTGTCGTGGACAAGCCAAAAGCTAAAGTAGTTAAGGTGCAAATTGGTGAGAATATTAACGGTTGCTTAACCAAGTTCAAAAAAAACAGAACAATTGAAATCCCAGCCAGTGTCATGGATCTGTTGTACGAGTACAAGTTAAGTAAGGCGAGGAAGAAGGCTATTGAAAAAGGATTACTTCGCCATAACCACTTATTCGTTAAATCGAATGGCAATATCTACGCTCCAAACACCATTCAAAAGTATGTGGAAACTATCCGCAATGATTTGACACACTGTGGGCTTGATATTTATTTTGCCCCTCATGACTTACGAGCCACTTTCGCAACCGACTGGCTGTACAGCAAACATATGGAAACAGGTAAGCCCTTCGAGGCTTTGTTACAGGAGCTGGCTGATTTGATGGGGCATGAAAGCACCTCTACCACTCAAAAATACGTTAACTACATGAATGACAATAAAACATGGTTGGAATTCGCTCAGCGTAAAAATCAATTCGCACAACAATCGCTGAGGTGATGATATGGCAAAAAGTCGATTAGCAGCATCGAGAAATCAAAATAAATCACCCGCTCCGCCGATTACTAAGAAAAATGTTACTTCATTAGATTTGATCGTTGATATACGGCCAGAAGGGGTGCTAAACAGCACAAGACACAATTTTATTTATTGGTGTCATGAACAGTGTGATCCCAAAAAACCATTAGCTAAACCCTCTCGACTGGAAAGAATGCAAAAGCTAAAAAGATGGGTTGATCAAGAGAAGAAAAATGAAACCAATGCATGGTCTCTAGTAGTTAAATTAAGCGCCTTAAAGACTTACATTGCATTTTGCGACATTAAGAAGTTCGACCCTTTTAGTCAGGCTGGATATCTTTATTACGCTGGTAACTCAGGTGAGTTACGGCGCTTAGTTGACATTGCTAGTGAGCCTAAAAAATACCAATTTCAGTATCATAATGGTGAAGAGTTTGGTTTGTTGGAATCCTCAGCTCTTCAAAAAAAGATGAATCTCGACTCGATGCTTCCAGTGCTTGATTTTGATGTGTCAGACATGCAAGCCACGCTTAAGAGCTTTACTGGTGAGATAACAGATTTTGCTACACTACCTTATACATCAAGCGAATGGTATGCACTAGTTAGACGCACTCAGCTTCTCTTTTTCTCTTTGGTAACTCAACTTATTGCGTTTAAAGAAGAAAACCCCGAATCGCCCCCACCTCAATACCTAGAAAACATTGTGGTTGAAAGAATAGATAATCGTGACATCACGATTACACTTGGGAGAAAAAATGGTTCAGCTTCAGAAGGCTTAGCGAGTCCTTTTAATCAATGCATGTCGGCAGCTTACACTTTGTTTGCCTATTACACTGCATTTAACGACACAGTGATTAGACAGGTTCGCCACCCCATTAAAATGGTTACGTCAAATAAAGATGGTCGGACATCAAAAGTTGCTCAAGTTCGCGCTTACAAAGGTCGTGCATCAAAGGACGTAAAAGCGTTATTTTCAGGCTTAGAAGAAAGCTCCCACCCCGAAGCCAAAGATGAGGAAGCTGGGTTTATTGTCGCTGACATCAATAAGCGCGACACTGTTGGAGAAACTGACGGAATTACCTTTCTTCGAGCACTCGAACTCCTCTCGAAAACCTACAGCGAAGACCCTTATGACACTCTGATATATTTCCTCAATAGCGAAGGTGATAAAGGCAAGGTTGATGTGTCTGGAGCTTCATTCCAATTATCAAAGAACCTAAATTTGCTTTCTGATAGCAGAGCTGAGTTGACCGACCATCTAGTAAAAACCTACGCCGACATTGTTAAAGATCAAAAGATGACCACGTTTAACAAGATTAAACGAGATGATGGTGTATACACGATGGAAGCAAAAGTCACCGTTCTTAAAAAGCAAGTTGTAACAATAAGAGCAATGCCTATTGCTTACGCTGCTCTTTCATGTATGACTGATGTTTCATTGCGGAACGCGCTTATACCGCTTAATTATTCAGAGAAAGATTCCGATGGAGCGATGACAGTTTCTTTCAAATATGCTGATGGCTCTAAAGGTGAGTTTATTGTTGCAGCTAAATACAAACCTTTTCTTCAATTGGTTGAGCGTTATGCTGCGAGCAGAAACCCTTTACCCAGAAAAAATTATGGTTTTGGTGGGGGGAGTTCAACAACCAAGCATCCATTCTTACTACCGCTGGGTGGTAAATATGTTACTTATCAGTGGTCAGAAGGTGAGGTTCCGATTCGCGAAGTTCTGTTAAAATTGTGTGGCATTGGTCGCGGTGATTACTTTATAAATATTACCGCCAGTAGGATTCGCACTACTCATTCTAACTTAGAGTATAAAGCTGAAGAAAAAGGGTGGACAGCCCGAAAAATTTTGCAGCACAATATTGAAACAACTGAAAGACATTACCCCAACGGCCACCCTGTCTCAAACAACAAGCAAATGTCACAAGGGATGATGGGGTTAGTCTACATAGCCCAGGGCAAGAGCCGCAGTGAAGCTATAGAATCGGTTAAGAAAGAATTGGAAATTCCCGTCTTAGAATACGATGTTTGGAAACAACGTAATGCTCCTACAAACCCCAATGGCATTAGCTGCGGCGGGGAAATTGATTTGCTGTCAGAGAAAGATTGGCATTATGCAGCACGCAAGTTCGCAGAAAAAAAAGGGATTATTGAAGAGGGTCAAGATATTACCTGCTATCAATACGATCTTTGCGTCTTTTGCAAAAGCGCCAAACTCGTTGATGACCCCTACGCTATTTATAAACTATTGAGCTTTCTCGATGCGTTAAGTGAAGCCATTGACCAATACCCAGAACGCGCTTCGGTAATTCAATTAAAGATAAATCGCTTTCAAGCTAACCTTGACGGCCTCCCATTAGAGACCGTTGAACAAGCTGAGGATTTGCTTGAAGAAAAAGGGCGTTATCCACTTTTCGACTCGTTATCTTCCATTACCCAATTTTTATAAGGGCTATATCTATGCTGTCTTTTGAAAACTCACAAGATATGGATTCAACCTTAGATACCATGCGTTTAATTGGTGATAGAGGCGACTATTTGCAACAGGAACTTCTCCCTGCGCTACTGCGAGGCGATTGGGAAGAGTTAGACAAAATGGTGGTCTATCAAGATCAAAAAAAGACCATCTTGTTTGGCGAGGATATATGGGCGTTTAGAAATTCTGACTACAAAGGGAGTGGGGTCACGAACTTGATTTTTAACATTGAGCCAGAGCAAGAAGAAAATGTCATTGTACTTCATCAAAAAGAGCGTCACATGCTTAATCAAATGAAGTGCGTAGCATTAGCGGATATGTGGTTTTCTGTTAAACATATAGAACTGGCTTCAATAAATAATAAAAAAACTCTCTTCGAAAGGATATTGCCCAACTAATCAAACGTGGCATCAATTCATTTGAGGAATTGAATCAAGAGCATCTAGAAATTTTGGTTACTGAGGGATGGTATGATATTTCTAGGAGCTATTGTTTTATAGGGTTGAATAGTCTTGTCCACTTGAAAGGGCTGCTACCTTTCAAGGTCAATTTTTCACATCAATCCCATAAGATGTACAACATGAGTTCTGATGCGCAAAACGGAAAAGTGGTGATTCCCCCCCGAATCTATTTTGCGGCATTAAAAGGGTACAGTGAAGATATCGTAAAAGCCTACGGATTAAGAGATGAAATCGAACAAGCAGTTGAGCAGATGATTTCCTTTTATTCCGATGAAGTAAAAAGAAAAATTCTGAGGGTTAGAAGCGGCTATAGCCATAAACCTCATGGCGGTTATGCAGAATCATGGGAACGATTTACCCAGGCGCTCGACAACAATGGAATAACCTTAGCGGATAAAGGTGAAGATCCACGGTGGATGCAAATATTCACATCTATTCAACCCCGCATTCAAATACGACGAGAATGTCTTAGTATCTTCAGAGCACGCATTGGCAACACTTATTATGGCTGGGCTGGTTTTAGACAGTATTTGAGAAGCTTGAACACAAAAGCCTCATGGCTTTGCTTGGCATTGTCAGGAATGCGCGTAGACGAGTTGTACAAAATGAGTCCTGTTTACGGTGCGCAAAGAACGACTTTCGATAAAAATGGATGTGAGTCCGAAACTGGCAAGGAAACCATTTACTTTCTAACTACCCCCCTGTGTCAGGATAGTTGTCGCCTC
>NZ_CACSIH010000203.1:0-116 GCF_902705805.1 Alteromonas alvinellae
TGAAGCTAGGAAGCTTGCCAGGCCTTCCCGAAGGGCGAGTTTTAAATGTCCGTACTCTTTATTGTGACACCTTGATGTAGAACCACTATACCTGCGGAAACACGCCGCGATTACGA